>CAZIDI010000001.1:0-29702 GCA_964537805.1 uncultured Muribaculaceae bacterium
TTAATTTTAAAAAACTCTTTTTATATGATGTCTCCCATTTGGGGTTCACATCATTTTCGTAGTTCTTTTCTTAACGACTTTTACAAGATGCTTTTTCGTAGGCAAGTTCTGCCCACTTTTCTTCTGCTTTTCTTTTTAGCAAATCTTCTTGGATTTGCTTTGCAAGATATTTTTCAAAGGCAATTTTTCCTAATTGATTGTATTCTTCTTTTGCATTTGTTCCATAAAAATAAGAATTTTTTATATTAGAAACTGCAAGTTCATTAGCATCAGCATCAAAAAAATAAATCACTGGAAATGCTCCTAAATAAAGTAGGCGAACCACTTGATGGGTTCCTTCTCCACTATTTGTATATGGTTTCATCCAACTAAACCTCCCTATTGATTCGTATTATATCACTATTTTATAAACATTGCATCTCCAAAGGAGAAAAAACGATATTCTTTTTTTACGGCTTCTTCATAGGCTTTTAAAATAAATTCTTTTTTTGAAAAAGCACTTACAAGCATTAAAAGCGTACTTTTGGGTAAATGGAAGTTGGTAATAAGTCCATCTATGGCTTTAAATTCATATCCTGGGTAAATAAAGATATCCGTTGATCCTTCACATTCTTTAAATTCACCATACTTTTGCATAATGGTTTCTAACATTCTTGTAGAAGTTGTCCCTACGGCAATTATTCTTCGCTTTTCTTTTTTGGCTAGATTTAAAATGCTAGCAGTTTCTTTATCCATTTTATAAAATTCACTATGCATTTTATGCATTTTTACATCACTCACTTCTACTGGGCGAAATGTCCCTAATCCTACATGAAGAGTTACGTGAGCAATAGCAATTCCCTTTTCTTTTATTTTTTTAAGTAAATCTTCCGTAAAATGAAGGCCTGCTGTAGGGGCTGCTGCACTACCTATATTTTTAGCATATACTGTTTGATAGCGGTCTTTTTCTTGTAATTTTTCGTGGATATATGGAGGAAGTGGCATCTCTCCTAATTGATCTAGTATTTCTAAAAATATGCCATCATAAGTAAATTTTACTTTTAACATACCCTCTTCTTTTTTTTCAATTACTTCGGCGATAAGGATGGAATCTCCAAAAGAAATTTTTGTCCCCACGTGTAAACGTTTAAAAGGCCTTGATAAGCATTCCCAAGAATCATTTCCTACTTCTTTTAATAATAAAAGTTCAATGGTAGCATTTGTTTCTTCTTTAGTACCAATGAGTCTTGCAGGAATAACTTTAGTATCATTGATTACTAAGACATCCCCTTTATGTAAATAGTTTAAAATATCTGTAAACTGTCTATGTTCTAAGGTACCTGTTTTTCTGTCCATAACAAGCATACGAGAAGAACTTCTATCTTGCAAAGGAGTTTGAGCAATTAATTTTTCTGGTAAATTATAGTCAAATTCGCTTGTTTTCAATGTTTTCACTTCTTTCTTTATTATAGAATTTAAAAGACCAATCAATAGTTTCAACAGAACTTTCTAAAGTTTGGTCCGCAATAAGATTATCAGAATCTAATCCTTCTAGGTCTTTTATTAATTCTTTTTGGATATTAGATATATTATCGCTTCGATAAACTAATGAAAAAGTTTTGCCATCTAAATCTAAAGCATCAAAACGCAATAATGGAAAATACCGCATTAAAATTTCTCCAGAATCAATTTTTTCTAAATCTAATTGAGCAATTCTTTCGCATAGTTCTTTGTCTTTAATCATTGCTAAATTTAAAAGCTGTTTTCCAAGTTCACGATGTCCTCCAACATTTGGGACTAATTCTATTAAATTAGGAGTAATAAAACAAGTGTAAAAATTTGTTTTTTGATCAAATGGTTTTATTTGTAAGTCATTATCACTAGAAAATCCAATTTCATTCTGATTGTATTTATGAAAAGTATATCCATCTAATAGTTCACTATAACGCTTTAACGTATACCTATGGTTTTCATAATTTCCACATAGGATATAATCTTTTTTTAACCAAGGATTTAGTAAAGAATATCCTAGTTCACCAATAACAAAGTCAAAATAAGGTTCAAAAAATGTATACTGATTTGCAAAATCTAAAAAGAATTTTTGATTATCTGTGCTTTCACTGCAAAAAATTTCTGTTATTTTCTTACATGATTCTTCTATTTCATAATAAGGACAATTTATTATTGAGCCATCATCTTTTATTAAGCCTGAATCCATTTTATCACCTACTAATTCCTTTAGAGTTTCCTTTTCTTAAATATTAAATATTTTGTCTAATTTTAAATAGACTTTTTCAAAATCATCCATTGAAAGTGGAATGACTTTAATTTTCGTTTCTTTAAGTTCTTCACCCATTTTTAAATACATATTTTGTTGATTTATACTATTTTCTATACTAAAGGCTTGGTAGTTATGATGACTTTCTCTGGCTAGTCTTTCTTTAAAAATAGAAGTGTCTTCTAAATACAATATAACCAGATAAATATCATAATTTAAATCTTCTAATTTATGTACTAAACTTTGATACACATCAGAAAATTCATATTCTTTATAGCCTAGTCTTGCATATACTTCCTCCGTAAAGAAAGTTCTATCAAAAATCAAATCCATTGAAGCCTCTTCCATTTTCTCTAAATATTCAAGATTTGCCCAGATAATCGATACAAATTAGAACTTGCAATATTATCTCTCAAATAATTGGTTAAAGTTGTTTTCCCTGTTCCTTGAGGGTCTTCTACAATAATCATTCTATTTTGCATTTCTATTCTACTCCTTAAAACATTGATTCATTATGATTAATCTTTAAATGGTCATAGGCTTTTTCTGTTGCCACACGTCCACGTTGTGTTCTTTTTATAAATCCCTCTTGTAGTAAGAAAGGCTCTACAACATCTTCAATAGTTGATACTTCTTCTCCAATGGAAGTAGCAATAGTTTCTACTCCAACTGGACCGCCATTAAATTTTGTAATTAAACTCGTTAAATATTCAATATCTATAGCATCTAAACCATATTGGTCCACTTTTAAACGCTCTAAAGATTTTAAAGTCATTTCTTTAGTAATAGAAGCATCCCCTTCTACTAGAACAAAATCACGTACTCTTCTAAATAAACGATTGGCAATACGAGGAGTCTTTCTACATCTTCCACTTAATTCTCTTGCTGCTTCTTCTTCAATTGGCATATCTAAAACACGACTTGTTCTTTTAATAATGCTTTCTAGTTCTTCTTGCTTATAATACTCTAATTTTGAAATAATTCCAAAACGGTCTCTTAAAGGGGAAGAAATATCTCCGGCACGCGTCGTTGCTCCTACTAAAGTAAAGGGCGGTAAATCAATTTTAATATTTCTTGATTTTCCAGTTTCTCCAATAACCAAATCAATCTCAAAATCTTCCATCGCTGGGTATAAAACTTCTTCAATAAATTTGGGCATACGATGAATTTCATCGATAAATAAAACATCTCCAGGCTCTAATGTAGACAAAATAGCTGCTAAGTCCCCCGTTTTTTCAATAGAGGGACCACTCGCTGTTTTAATATTCGTTCCAAGTTCATTGGCAATAATATGAGCAAGGGTTGTTTTCCCAAGTCCCGGAGGACCATATAAAAGCACATGGTCAAGTGGCTCTTCTCGCATAAGGGCTGCTTTAATAAATACTCTTAAGTTTTCTTTAATTTCTGTTTGACCTACATATTCATTTAAACTTTGCGGGCGAATATTTTTTTCAAATACATCTTCTTGTTTTTCTTCCGCATCTACAATTCTATCTTCCATACTGGCTCCTTTCTATTTTAATAATAATTTTAAGGCTTCTTTTATTTGTTCTTCTACTTTTAAAGAAGGATCTACTTTTGGTAAAATTTTTTTAATATCACTCGATTTATATCCTAAACTTTCTAAGGCTTCTACTACTTCTTCTAAGCCAACTGTCGGGATATCTTCTTTTTTTACTAGTTTTCCTTTTAAATCCAAGATAATCTGGCGGGCTACTTTTTCTCCCACTTTAGGGAATTTTGTTAAATAAAGAATATTTTCTCTATCAATAGCATCCACAATTCCCGTAACACTTCCTAAAGAAAACATCGGCAAAGCAAGTTTGGGACCTACTCCTTTTACACTAATGAGTCTTAAAAACAGTTCTTTTTCTTCTAATGTATTAAAGCCATATAAAGAAAATTCATCTTCTTTAATGTAAGTATAAATAAAAACTTTTCTCTCTTCGTCTATTGGAAAACTAAAAGGATTCGCAACAAAAATTTGATACCCAATGCCATTGTTTTCAAGTGTAATATAATTTTTTTCGGTTTCACGAACCGTTCCTATGATAAAACTAAACATCATAACCACCTTAAGAATATTTTAGCATACAATTGTACTGATGCCAAGAAAAAAGCCCTACCTTTTTAAGCAAGACTTTTGTAAGGTTAAGCTTAACTCATCTTCAAATCTTCTTTTTCCATTAAAATTTAAAAATTGTTGTTCAATTATTTTGTTTATCTCTTCTATTTTTAATAATGGATATTTTGCTTTCATTTTAGCTTTATATCTTTGCTGTATATAGCCAAGTAATATTATTGAGTTCTCACTTCTTGGATTGTTTCTATAAGAATTACTTAAAATTAGTAATAATTGATTATCAATGGTATTAAAATAGATTTCTTCTGCTGTATTTATATCTATAACAGTCTTATCAATAATACTAGTAATTTGCTCTAATGGAATCAACGAATTATAAACTATAGCCATTTTTTTAAAAAGAGTGGCTTTCATTAATTCTAATTTTTCTTTACGTAGTTCTAATTTCTTTTTTTCTTGTTTTAAGGCAGTACGCTCTAAGTCCATTTTCTTTTTACGTTCTAATTCTATGTTTTGTTCCTGTTTAATTTTTTTAACATTTTCTTTCAAATGATACATAGCATCAATTTCTATTTTTTTATAATAAGTTAATGGTTTATTATTTGGAAAAAGTTTGAATTCTACTAAACTTTCTCCTCTTCTTAAATGTATAATTTTTTGTTCTTCTATAGGTAACATAGAAATTGCTTGTTTTGCAATTTTCATAGTACAATCTAATTTATCTAAGAATTCACATTTTACCTCAGCAACAACTTCATTTTCCTCTTTTGAAATCTCGTTTTTCTTCGGTGCTTTTTCACGAGAAACACTGGTAATAATTCTTTGTTTCTTTTTAGCAAGTACTTGTTCTAGTTGTTCTTCGCTTTGGTTCCAGTCATACCAACAAGTTGGATCTTCTTCTAATTTTTGTTTTCCACTTTTTATTCGAAGAGAAGCTGAACCCATTGTTATTTCTAATATTTTAGCAACTTCTTTTATTGCTTTTGGGTTTCCATCCTTTAAGCCAAAACGTAATTCGATCGCTTCATACTCTTTTGCTGTTAATCGATTATTTGCAGAGGGGCCTCTTTTAAAGGTAATACCACCTAATATTTTTTCAAGTTGTTCTTCACTTTGATTCCACTCATACCAACAAGTTGAATCTTCTTCTAATTTTTGTTTTCCACTTTTTATTCGAAGAGAAGCTGAACCCATTGTTATTTCTAATATTTTAGCAACTTCTTTTATTGCTTTTGGGTTTCCATCCTTTAAGCCAAAACGTAATTCCAATACACGATATTCTCTTTCTGTTAATTTTACTTTTTTAGGACAATTGTTTTTAATATTTTTCATCCTTGACTTTTCTTTTTCTTCAATTTTAGAAGTTGAAATATCGCTGGTATTTGATTTTGAAGTCAAAGATGGTGTTGTAGTTTCTTTTTTCATAGACCTTTTTACTATAACTTTAGGTTTAGCTGAAATTTTCTCTTTTTTCTCTATACTTTGTTCCATTTTAACATTATTATTAGAAGATAAAGCTTCAGAATTAAAATTTTTTTCTTCTTTTGAAGAGTTTATTTTTAATTGTGCATTTTTTTGAACTGTAGATTCAGGAGTTTTTGGAATCAAAGATGGTATGGAAGTTCCTTTTGCTATAGTTTTTTTCATTATAATTTTAGGTTTAACTGTACTTTCCTCTTTTTTCTCTATTTTCCAAGATTGTGCTTGAGGTACAAAACTCATACTTTTTGTCCCTGTTGTCGCTTTTAATGTGGATGGTTTTGATTTTCCACCGCCTGGGAAATAATAATCTTTTATTTTACTTACACTCCTTGAATTTCTTAATTTTCGTAAGGCTTTCACCTCAATTTGACGAATTCGCTCACGCGTAACTCCAAATTCTTTTCCTACTTGTTCTAGAGTTCTTACTCGTCCATCTTCAAGGCCAAAACGCAAACTTAATACTTTTTGTTCTCTTTCCGTTAAATCGGACATTATAGATTTCAAGTCTTCCTTTAACTTTTCAGATATAATAAAATTCTCTGGTAATAAAACATTTTCATCTGCTACAAAATCCCCTAATAAAGCATCTTCATCGTCTCCAACAGGTGTTTCTAATGAAACCGGGTCTTGGGCAATTTTTAATATTTCTAAAACATCATCTTCTGAAATACCCATTTCATCGCCGATTTCTTTAGGAGTTGGTTCACGACCTAATTCTACCATAAATTGTCTTTGAATTCTTGCTAATTTATTAATTCTTTCTACCATATGTACAGGAACACGAATTGTCTTTGCTTGGTCGGCTATAGCGCGAGTAATCGCTTGGCGGATCCACCAAGTCGCATAAGTAGAAAACTTAAATCCTTTTTTATAATCAAACTTTTCTACGGCTTTCATTAGCCCTAAATTTCCTTCTTGAATTAAATCTAAAAAAAGCATTCCTCTTCCTAAATATTTTTTAGCAATACTAACGACTAAACGCAAATTGGCTTCTTGAAAATGTTCCTTAGCTTCTAAGTCTCCTTCTTCCATTTTCTTAGCAAGTTCTTTTTCCTCTTCAGCAGAAAGCATCGGAATTTTCCCTATTTCTTTTAAATACATACGAACTGCATCAGATACGCCACTACTTTCTAGTTCTTTTCCTAAATCTTGGAAATCTTCCTCATTCAATTCTTCTTCATATAATTCTTCACCCTCTAAAGAATCCAAATTCATACCCAAGCCATTTTGTGCACGATAGGCATCACATAAACTTTGAAAAGTTATGCTTCCTTGATGTATTTTTTCAAAATCTTTTTCGTTTCCTTCACAATCCTTACAAAATTTTACAAACAAATTATAAAAAATGGGTTGTTTTAAAAGAATATCAATTTCATCTTCACTAAAAGAATAATCAATGGTATCTAATAAATGAAACACGGGTTTCACTTTCTCTGCTAATTTTTTATAAGGACTATTGACATTTATATTTAACATTTTGATATAGTTAAGAATACCATCTATATCCATATGTTCTTTAGCATAGGCCATCATTGCTATATGAAAGGCACGATTTACATCCTTTTCTTGACTTGCTCGATTATAAAGAATTAAAAACTCTTCCTCCGAGATATCGATATATTTATATTTATTTTTTAAACTACTTTGGTTACTATCTAATGCCATAAGCCCCACCTTAGGCTTTATTATAATGAAAAAAAGATTTTTTGGCAAGAAAAAACACCAAAAATGGTGCTAGCCTAGTAAAAAGTCTAATAATACAGGAGATAAGATAATTAGAATCATTATAGGAATGAAAAACAAAACAGAAATAATACTTATTTTTGTAGGAAGTTTATTGATTTCAGCTTTAATACTTAATAGTTTTTTGTCTCTTAAATATTCTAGTTGATTATTTAATGTTTCGGTAATACTATTTCCAAAAATACTGGATTCTGTTAAATTTAAAATAATACTATTAATAGAATCACTTGGAATACGTTCTTTCATGGAAACTAAACTTTCGGTAAAACTTTTCCCTACCTTTACTTCTGCCAAAGTTTTTTTAAATTCAGTCGAAAGTTCATTATCAATATTGTGTGTTGTAAGTTCTAATGCTCCTTTTAAATGCTTATTTGATTCTAAAGTTAAACTTAAAATTTCAAAGAAGAAAATGGCTTCATCTTCTAGTTTTTTACTGCGTTTTTTAATATGGACATCCAACACAATTTTTTCACTTAAAATGTAAAAGAATATTGTAACGATGGGAGCAACTATATAGCTGTGTTTTATAAAAAACAAAAGACTAAAGAACAACAAAATAGAGAAAACAAAGCGAACATTTAAAAAAGTAAAGGCATTGATTTTTGTGTTTTCTCCTAGCAAAGCCACTTTTTTTTCGATTCTTTTTATTGTTTTTTCTAAATATATATGATAAGCAAACGATTCACTTTTTTTCACGATAACTTCACCTTCAACACTTTCTTAATCACGACTATATAAGCAACATATAATAGTAAAATGAGAAAAAGACAAATAAAACCAAGGACACTTTCAAATAAAGGATTGAAATACGTTGGGTTTAAGATCAAAATCAAAAGAGTAAATACAAGAGGAAGGAAAGTTAAAACACGAAATACAAAAATACTTGCAGAAGTTAAGCTTTTTAGTTCATCACTCATTTTTTTCTTATTAAAGAAAGATTTTTCAATACTGACAAACACACGGACAATATTTCCACCTGTTTTATTAAGAAGGGTTAAAGAAGAAGCAATGTATTTGGCATCCTCTAGCTTTACCCGTTCATAAAAACGCTCAAAAACAACTTCTAAACTTAATCCATACGTAATATCCATATAAATCTTTTTAAATTCATCTGCAATTGGTCCATCCAGTTCTTTTTTTACATTACTAATGGCTTGCATAATATTTTTTCCTGATTTAAAACTATTATTCATAATGATAATGGCTTTTAATAAATCCTCTTCAATTTCACGCTTTTTTCTTTTAAATGCAAGGGCTAATAAGACATCTAAAACGAAAAAGCCAAGAAGAAAAACAAGAAGAAGAGGCATTATATTTTGCATATTAAAATGAAATAAAATGGTAATCAAGTACAATAAAGAGAAACCACACCCTAATAAAATTTTAATGGCAATATAATCCATACTTTCTTTTTTCTCTTTTTCTTCGTAAGAAATGTATTTTTCATAATGTTTGGCATAATCACTAGCAACATGTGATTTTTTTAAAACTTTTGCCAGTTTCTTAATCCATTTTTCGATATGTATTCTTAAAGTATCAAAAAAGGAAATCGCATACTCTTCTTTATTTTTTAAACTAAAGGGTATGAAACGGCGTTCTAATTTCATATCTTGTAATTCGTTTAAAAATAGGAAAAGTAAACCTAAAAGGGCTATTCCAAGAAAAATAAGACAAATCAGTATATAGATAGGCATATTCCGTTTCCTCCCTTCTGTATTAATTCTTTGTTGAATTACTAAAAATATCTTCTAAATCGTGAATGCCATGGGCAATTAATTTTTTATATACCTTTGGAATCGTTTTGTATAAAATAAATTCTCCATCTACACTTCCAGATTCAGTAATTCCTTTTTGGTTAAATTTAAATATATCCTTTAATTTGATTCTATCTTCTATAAATCCTTCTATTTCAGAAATCGATGTAATTTTTCTTCTTCCATCACTCATACGTTCAATATTGACTACCAAATCAATCGCACTTGTAATATATTCACGAATCGCTTTAATTGGAATATCTAAGCCACTCATTAAAACCATTGTTTCTAAACGGTTTAGGGCATCACTTGCCCCGTTTGCGTGAAGTGTTGTTAAAGACCCATCGTGACCTGTATTCATCGCTTGTAGCATATCAAATGCTTCTTTTCCACGAACTTCTCCGACAATAATACGATCAGGTCGCATACGAAGAGAATTTCTTACTAAATCACGAATCGTAATTTCTCCATTATGATCATAATTGGTAACTCTTGTTTCTAGAGAAACGACATGTTCTTGGTGTAAATGCAGTTCAGCGGCATCTTCAATGGTAATAATTCTTTCTTGTGGCCCGATAAAACCACTTAAAATATTTAATAGAGTTGTTTTTCCACTACCCGTTCCTCCACATACAATAATGTTTAACTTTCCTTTTACTGCTGCTTCTAAAAATCTTGCCATATATGGAGTTAAAGACCCAATTCGAATTAAATCTTCAATACTTGTCATCGTTTCTTTAAATTTACGAATGGTAATCACGGGTCCTTTGGTAGAAAGTGGCGGAATGACAGCATTAATACGACTACCATCCATAAGTCTTGAATCTACCATAGGATTTGCAACATCAATCGTTCTTCCTAATGGTTCAACCAGTCTTTGAATCGTTCTTATGATGTGTTCATCATTGATAAAGGAAATACTTTCATCTTTAATAATTTGCCCATCAATTTCAATATAAATTTCATTTGGGCTATTGACCATAATTTCGGTTATATTTTTATCTTCCAAAACTTCTGTCAAAGGTCCATATCCATTAATTTCATTTTCAATTAAATTATATAAATGGCTTCTTTCTAAGTTTGATAAATCGTAGCCTTCAATTGCTATTTCTATTTCTTCATTAATAAATTCATTTAATGCTCGATCTTCTGGAATTTCTTTATCAATTAAATTTTCGACAATAGTTGTTCTTAAATGATCTAACAATTTTTTATCTTGAAAAATTTCATAGTCCGATATGGAACTTATTTTAGGAGCTTTTCTTTCAATATTAAAAGCATCCATTAAACTTGTTTTACTCATTTTCGGCACCTTCTTTATTTTCTTCTTTTTCTTCTGCTTTTTTTTCTATCGTATCAAGTGCAATTGTCATTAGGGTTTCATAATCTTTATTAAAGGTAGTTGCCATTTTATTTTGAAGGGTAATAATCTCTCCATTCATGATATAACTATCCATATTTTTAATGAAAAAACTAGAAGTTAATGTATAGTCTATATTGGCTTTGATAATGTTTTTTATATCAAATATAGAAAAATAATCTTTATAAGGATTGCAACTATTATTTAGTAAAATCTTGTAGTTAGTAATGCCAGTATCTTTAAAAATGCTCATTAAAGACTTCATATTTTTTAAGTCCAAAGGATCATTTGATAATACAAAGAGAATTTGGTCTACTTTGTCTAAAGTAACAATATTGATTTCGTCCAAAATATGATTGGTATCAATCAAAACCATATCGTAGTGGGATTCCGCTTTATCAATTAAAATATCCATATATTTAGAATCTATTTTATTGATTTGACGTGGATCTTTAGGACTAGGTAAAATGTCGATATAATCATCATATTTCGTGATATAATCTTTAAAGTCTTTATAACGGTTGTTATTGTAGTCATCCACAAAATTAAAGATGGTTTTATCAAACGGGCGATTAAGTGCCATCGTAATTCCACCACTTGATAAATCTAAATCTACTAGCAAAACTTTTTTTTCTAAATGTTCATAGATTCCTGCTAAGTTAATTGCCGTGATGGTTTTTCCAACTCCACCTTTACTTGAAAAAATACACATTGATTTTCCTTTTGTTTTTGACATAGTATCCCTCTATTCTTTTTCAATTTTTAATGTATCAAATGTTTGTGTTGCCTTTAAAGCACATTTTATTTTATATTCTTTGATGCCAATAATCTTACCAAAAATACTTTCTTTTGCATATTCACTTTTTATTGTAACAAAATCTTTTTGCACTTCCACTACTAAATTCGTAGTAGATAGATTATTTTTAACAAATAAATCGGTTACCATCTCCTGGTAATTTTCTTCATCCTTCTTTTGATACGTTGATTTTAAAATCGTTTTTATCGTGCCATTTAATTTAGTATGCTCTTTTAAAATAAGTCCCGTATCTACCACAAAGGCAAGTAATAAGATGAGGATTGGCAAAAGGACAACGAATATAATTAATGTTTGGCCTTTATTATTCATTATAAATCACTCTTTTAACACTTGCTTGGTAAGGATTTTTTAAAATTAGGTTTAATCCTGGTGTTAAAATCTCCACTTCCTTATTTAAAATAAAATAGGTGTATGCATTATCCGTTTCTTTTCCTAAAGAAATTTTTTCTTTTGTTAGGTTTAAATCTTCTGTTATTTCCTCCACATTTTTTTTGCTTTCATACAAAGTGATGACATCATCCATTTTGCTTTCTAAATTGTTTTTTGTGTATAATATTTTTCCAAAATCAATAATGGCAAAGAGCATAAAAATAAAGATGGGAAGTAAAATGACAAATTCCACTAAGGCTTGTCCGCACCTATTATTCCGTATCACTTTATCACCCTCTTATTTTCATAAATTATTATAACATAAAAAAAATGTGATGAAAAGTAAACATCACTCTTTCTCTTTGCAGGTGCCTTCTCCAGGTTTTGCTCCTGGGACATATTCTTGGTCTACTAATGAACAAGAGGTCTTAGTAATTGAATCTTTTAGGTATCCACCAAAATAACTTACAATAGCTATTGTTATCACACTTATGATAGCAACAATTAAAACATATTCCACTAAGGCTTGTCCATTCTTATTCTTGACCATTTAAAACACCTACTATCATATTAAATATAAACGATAAAAAAGGGAAAGTCAATTCTAATTAGAATTTTTAAACGGCCTACCTTTTTCTATTGCAACTTTCGAGTATAGGCTTCTTGTTGTACTATTGTTTTTTGGGATTCATCATAATCAAAATTTAATTGATTCGAAATTCTTAAGTTCATTAAAATTTTCTTAAATTCTAAATAAGTTAATTTATCAACGGAATTGTAATTAAAGATAGGTTCCTCTTTTGGCTGATTTATTAGCATTTCTTGGGTCTTTCCCTTAATGCCATTTAATAAATTTGGGTCCGTTCCTAATTTATCATTTAATTTCGTTTCCTGCAAATAAAAATCTCTGTTTTTCTTAGCATCCAAATAATCATATCCAAACCAAATGGTAGAAATAGCACTTACAATTAGAACTATTACATTAAATAAAATTCAAAGTAATAATGAATCCTAATATGTTTATAAGTAAAATGATTAGAAAAATTATAAATCGCTTTTTAGTGTAATGGTAAGCCTTTTTTATTTGGTCATTCATTATCCAATTAATTTTTTTCTATTTTCCAAAGTATTTTTTAATAATGAATGTTTCTTTTTAGAGGTAAATTTAATTTAATAGTGTCTTCTTTTATTTCATAAGTCTTAATAAAATCCATATTTCTTTTTGTAGATAAATAATAATCTTTCATAAAATCCTCATTTCTAGATACATATAATAAACCTAATAGAAAGAAAAATCAATTTAGTCCTGGTATTCACTTGTAATACCAAAATAGCCTTCAAGTGTTAACCAATCACCATTGTTGTATAATTTTTCAGCAAGTTCCTCACCAACATATCGAAAATGCCATGACTCATATTTAAATCCAGTTTCATCTGCTTTTCCATTAGGAAATCTTAAAATGAAACCATATTTATAGCAATTATCACTTAACCAATTGGCTTCTGGGGTATTATGAAATTTATCACTGACTTCATTGACATCAAAAGTAAGTCCTGATTGGTGTTCAGAGTGCCCAGGTCTTGCAGAATACGTATCTGCTCCTGATACACCATCTCTTTTGACATAATTATTATATAATGTAACTTGTTTTTCATAAGAACGAAAGCCACTTGCAATGTAAATATTGAAACCATCCAATAAAGCCGCGGCTTTTAATTTGTTAAAAGCATCTTTTGTTTCTTTTGTTAATCCATTTCCATAGGTAGAAGGAAGAGAATACGTTTTATTTACAATCAATGTTCCCTCAATGTATGTAACGCCATCAATAATTTCTCCTTGAAATCCTTTAGAAGTAACAAAGTGGTTTTCATCGTTTTTAAGATCTGTATCATTTTCTTTTACTACTTTCAAGGTAAATGGTTTTTTTATTTCCTGACCATTTTGATCTTTTACTACATAATACAAAGAATATTCCCCCTCTGTATTAAAATCATAACTTCCTTCGACAATTGGAGTTATGGATTCATTTTTGCTATTTGTGGCACTCACATTTTCTAATAAATCAATTTCTTCTCCAACATTGGTAATCAAAACATCCTTATACGTTATTTTTGGCAAATCTTCTGTTTCTTTTTTATTTATTTTCTTAAATGCAAAATACCCTCCAAAAATGCTTAGAATTAGGAACAGAACCAAAAACAGTTTTTTTAATTTTTTCTTTTTTCTCTTCATAATGACCTCACTTATAAAAATTATAAAACTAAAATACAATAATTTCTATTCTTTTAGAGAATTCCTTTACATTTATAAAAAACTATATTAAACTTAATTTAGCGAGACACTAAAACAATGCTTACCATATAGCTTGCACCATCTTTACGGATGGCGCTTTTTTTATTCCAAAACTCCCTAGGTTTAATACTAATCAAATAGTATTAATAAAATAATTATCACAAGCAAAATTAAGATTAGAAAATCTTTTTTACTCATACTGACCACTTTCTCCTATAAAAGAATTTGTGACAAGCCCATACGATTTGTGCCTCGCAAACTCACTATAAAACAAGAAAAAAGTGCAATTGCTAATTTGGTAAATTGAGGCTTCCATTTGCCTTTTTTATCCTCCAATTTGCCAAAAGAAAAGTCCAATTTTCTAAATTGAACTCATTTTTAACAAAATTAGTAAAATTTTCATTTTTTTCATTTATTTAGATATTTTCTTTCTTATACTATGATATGATGTATTAGGTGATACTTTTGAAATTAAAAATAAATGATGCTTATTTAGATATTCGAATTGCTAAAACTTTTTATGACCGTATGATGGGATTTATGGGAAAAACAAATATAAACTATGGAATCCTTTTTCCAAAATGTAATAGCATCCATACCTTTTTCATGAAAGAAAATATAGACGTAGTTGGATTAAATGAACAAAATGAAATTATATTTTTAGAAAGAGATGTTAGTCAAAATAAAATTATTAAGATTCATACTGAAATAAAAAAAACAAGTATTTTAGAACTTCCTAAAAATACAAGTCTTTCCCTGCATATAGGAGAAAAGTTATTCTTTGAATTCAAAGATATAATCTAAAATTTGTACTTCATCGCCTCGTTTTGCACCAAGACGTTCTAACTCTTCCTCTACGCCCATGCCTTTTAACTTACGTGCAAAACGCAATACTGCTTCTTCTTCGGTAAATCTTGTCATTTTAAATAATTCTTCGATTTCTTTTCCCTCTAATACCCATATGCCATTATCATTTCTTATGGTATAGGGACGCTCATTTTGAAATTTATAAATAATATAACTTTCATATTCCTCTTCTTTATAAATTTCATTTTCTTCTACAGTTTCTAGAATATTTGCAAGAGCCAGTAAACATTCTTCCAGTCCTTCATTATTTAAAGCACTTATTTCAAAGACTTCTAAGTTTGGGTAGGTTTTTTTAAAGGCTTTTAAATTTTCTTTTGCATTTGGTAAATCCATTTTATTGGCTAGAACAATTTCTTTTTTGCTTTTTAATTTATCACTAAAAACTTCGATTTCTTTTCTAATTTTTTCATAATCTTCAATTGGATTTCTTCCTTCAAAAGAACCCATATCAACTACATGTGCAAGAATTTTTGTACGCATTGCGTGTTTTAAAAATTTATGTCCAAGTCCAGCGCCAGTACTTGCTCCTTCAATTAATCCCGGCAAATCGGCGATGACGAAATTTCTACCATCTTTTAAATTTACAACACCAAGATTGGGATTTAATGTCGTAAAATGGTAAGCACCAATCTTAGGTTTAGCAGAACTTATAAGGCTTAATATTGTGCTTTTCCCAACACTAGGCATACCAATCAGTCCAACATCTGCCATCACTTTTAATTCACATTTAATTAATTTTTCTTCTCCAGGGGCACCAAGTTCACTAAATTTCGGAGCGGGCTCATTATGAGTGGCAAAGGCTTTATTCCCACGTCCTCCTCGACCACCATGTGCAACAACGACTCTTTCTTTATCTTTTGTTAAATCAGCAATGACAAGATTCGTATCTGCATCATAAATGGTTGTCCCTTCAGGTACTTTTAAAACAATATCTAAAGCGTTTGCCCCATTTCTTGTACTTCCTTTTCCATTAATTCCTTTATTGGCTTTTACTATTTTTTTATAACGCAAATCAATTAAAGTTTTTAATCCCTTATCGACTTCAAAAATGATGTCTCCCCCTTTGCCACCATTTCCTCCATCTGGTCCTCCCATTGGAACATATTTTTCACGTCGAAAAGAGGTACAGCCATCTCCCCCTTTGCCTGCAATTACTTTAATTGTTGTTTCATCAACAAACATACGCTTCACCTTCTTCGTATTTTTATTTTAGCATGTCTACAAAGAAAAATGAGTATTTTTAGATTCCTCTTTTTTCTTCCTTTTCTTTTTTACCAAAAGCAAATTCATATGCTTCTTGATATTTTTCTTCTACTTTCTTTTGCTCTTGGTCTAGCTGTTTCCAAAGTTCTGCTGATTCTTCATCAATATGTACAATAACGCCTTTTGAGGTTTGCACTTCTATTTTTGAAGTACTTTTCTTTTGTATTTTACTTGCAGTATATATAATTTTATCTTTTTCTTCATTTAAAAAGTTGTATTTACAAATTATATGTAAATTTTCTATTATATTTGGAAAATCATTTATATGCATATTATCATTATATCTTTTTTCAATATTAACTATAAAATCACAAATCAAATTGATAAAATTTTCAAACGAATTTCTCATAACCTGAAAATTTTCTGTTTCCTTTAAATTTTGACGCAAACTATCACAATTGATTCTAAAAGCATTTATTCTTTCTTTTAATAGATTCCATTGTACCCTATTTGTAATCGTAATTTTACCCGTTAAAAACTTTTTTCTTAAACCTTCAGCATCGTTTTTATAATCTTCCATTAAAAGTCTTAATTTTTCTTCTCTTGTTCCATAAATAATGGTATAGGCAAATATATATTTATTATACAATTCTTTTTGACTTTTGCAAGAATCTTGAAAAGTTTTGTAATCACTCACTTTAATACGATACTCTTTATTTAGTATATCACTTACATCTATGTAAGGTATATTTCTACTATTTTGACTACTTTCTAACGTATAATTTTCTGCTAATTCCTGACGATATGAAGTACAAGAATTAAAAAGGCACAAAATTCTTAATTGATAGGTAATTGCTTTTAAATTTTCTTCTGTTAATTTATTTTGATATTTTTCCTCTATTTTGTGAATGGATTGCCACATTATTCTTAAATAATCTTGACAGTGTTTCACTAAAATATTGTTATTGCTTTCTTCTATATACAAATCTCCTAAATGAAAAATAGTTTCTTTTAACTGATTCCAATCTTCTACACTTTGAATTTTAATATTTGCATTTAAAAAATCATTTTCATGTTTTTTTGTTTTTTCAATAAATTCTTGGTTCAAAGCATCCACTTCCTAATCTCTAAAACTTGCATCCACAAAATATATAGGTCGATTTTCTTTATAATATTGTACCTCAAAATCGGTCATTAAATTTGGTATTTTTCTTTCGTCGTGATGTAAATCTAAACTTATTTTATCAAACGTATACCAATATTTACTTAAGTTTTCCAAAGAAGAGGAAAATAAAATTTTATTGTCCGTTTTTAGTACAATATGTTTATTTTTTTTAAAAATACGATCATATAGTTTTAAATAATTCATAGAAGTAAAGCGTTTTTTTTCATCTTGTTTTTTAGGCCAAGGTTCTGAAAAAGTTAGATAAATGGTATCGATTTCTTTTCCAAAATAACTAACAATATTATTGGCATCTGCACATATAATTTTTAAATTATTTAGTTTCTTTGTTCCGATATTTTTAATTGCAGAGGCTGTTTGAGAACTATCAATTTCTAAACCAATAAAGTTCTTATTAGGATATTCTCTAGCCATTTGGATCAGAAAGATTCCTCTTCCCATACCAAGTTCCAAACAAATAGGATTATTATTTCCAAATACTTGATTCCAATGATTCTTATAACTATTTGGATTTTGAATGACATATTCACTATCTTCTAATATATGTTTGGCACCCTTTATTACATTGTATCGCATTTCAAAACACCTCTTAATTATTTTATCAAATAACTAGAGAAAAGTCTATTTCGTTTATTTATTACAATAACTCACAAATTATTCTTGCTTTTCACCTAGTATTCCTATACAATTTACAAAAGTTGGTGTTCTTTCCTCAGTTCACAACATAAAGATTTTATTCTGGAGGAACATGGAATATCTAGTTATCCTTGTTGTAATACTAGTTGTGATTTCACGACTAGACAACAACAAGAAGCAACAAAAAGAACACCTAACATTTGTTGGGTGTTCAACGTTCAACTAATGAACTGAGGGCACCGACAAAGTGCCTCTTTTTATTTGTCCTAAATATATTATATACATAAAAATGCAAATTTTTTGAATGTATATAAAAAGCGCTTACTTCTCGTAAACGCTTGCTTTCTTCTTGTCTCTTCCTAATCTTTCAAATTTAACTACACCATCTATTTTTGCAAATAAAGTGTGGTCACGTCCCATTCCAACATTTGTTCCTGGATAGATTTTTGTACCTCTTTGGCGATAAATGATACTTCCAGCAGATACAAATTCTCCATCGCTTGCTTTCGCACCAAGTCGTCTACCAGCACTATCACGTCCGTTTTTTGTAGAACCTTGGGCTTTAATATGAGCAAAACGTTGTATATTAAATGCAAACTTTAACATTCGCTATTCTCCTTCCATTTTTATATTTTTTTTGTATTCTTTTTCAATTTCTTTTAAAAGATCAATCATATTTTCGATTAAAGTATCAGTAATTTTATCGTGTTCTAGAATATGAATTTTCATACTATTCCCATCATCGGTTACTTCTATGGTTTTTTGAAAAGAAAGAATGGCATTTATACTTGTTGTAACTACACTCGATACAGCAGCACATACAATATCGCTTCCTTTTTCGGCATACCCAGAATGTCCACTGATAAAAATATTTTCAATCTTATTATTCTTTTTTTCTATTTTTACTTTTATCATAATTACTTAACTTCAATTTTCTTAACCACTAATTTTGTATAGGGTTGTCTATGACCTTGTTTATTACGATATTTCTTTTTAGGTTTGTATTTGAAAACAACAATTTTCTTTTGACGTCCGTGTTTTTCAACATTGCAAATGACTTTAGCCCCTGCAACATATGGGGTTCCTGCTTTACCATCTACAAATAAAACATCTGTAAATGTTACATCACTACCTACTTCTGCATCTAGTTTTTCAACATAAATAACATCGCCTTCAGATACATAGTATTGTTTTCCACCTGTCGTAAATATAGCTTTCATTTCTTACCTCCTTTATTTTATAAGACTCGCTGTTAAGGTACTTTAAAAGTTTTTAACCTTTTCCATGCGGTTTTAGAAAGAAAAGCCCTTCCAAACGTATTAAATTCTATCAAAAATAAGAGTGAATGTCAAACTTTTCTCTTAAAATTTCCCGTTCGTGAATGTATTTTTCCTTGGCTTTAAAAAAATGTAGCGTCTCTTTTTTTAAAATATCTATATTTTGTTCATTATTATGTTCAATTTTTTTATAGGGTATAGTATAAAGATATCTTTCTAATAAAAATTTGTTTCTTAAATATTCTCGTTTTCGATAAGAATCTATGATTTTATAAAGCAAAAAACTAATGGCAATCATTTGGTTTAAATTGCTTTTAATATTGTAAAGAATAAAAAGAAGTAAAAAGAAAATAGAAGTATAAAATGTAATATGTAACGTTTTTTTATAAGGAAGCCATTTTTGTAAAAAGAGCGTAAAGATTTCTCCTCCATCCAAAGGGCGAATCGGTAGTAGATTAAAGAATAGAATGCTTTTATTATAATAGTTAAAAATCAAATAGGTATTTTCTAAAATCCAACCTTTTTGATAAAAAAACGTAAACAAAAAATACAAAAGTATTTGAAATAAAACACCTCCAAAATAAATAAGGATATCTTTATTAATAGGAGAATTAATTAATTTTTCCGTGGTTGTTACCCCACCAAAAGGAAATATTTCCACACGCACGATTTCATAATGAAACCATTTTAAGAAAAAAATATGGCCTATTTCGTGTACTAAAACAATTAAAAAAATCAAAATGGCATTTTTAATAAATCCAGTAAGTAAAAAACTTAAGAAAATAAAATAACATAAAAAATTAATTTTAAATTTAGGAAATATACTTTTCATAACCAATATATTCCCCATTTTCCATAAAGGTTAAAATGGCTTTTTGGCTATCGAATTCCCCTACGATATTATTTTTTTCGACATAATCGTACATTGTAACATTATAATTAGTTAAATTAGAATACCATATATCTACGCCATCAATCCCTTGAACAATCATCGTCTTTCCTAGTCCTTCTTTTTCTCCTAAAAAGACCACTACTCCGCTTTCTAAAAAATTGTAAGTATTAGAATTTAAGGATACTAAAAAAGAATCTCCCTCTTTTTCAATTTCGGTATAATTTTTATCTGCTACGGAAACAGGGATGGTTGGGCTTACATTTTCAGGGATGATATTGCCAAAATATTTACTATAAAGATTATTAATTTTAGTAAAAGCAAGCGTATCATTAAAAAAATAATTTTTGAATGTTAAGAGATTAGCATCGTTTATATTGACAAAAATAGCACATAATAAAACCAATATGACACTTAAAAGCGTTCTTGTAAATAAACCAGAAATATATTTAGAGGGCTCTCGTTTTTTTAATTTTCTATTGTGACTTACGAACTCTGTACGCTTATTACGAATACGGCTTTGGGTTTCTAAAAACAAATTGTCCATATATCTTCACCATTACAATTTATGAAAAATTAAGCCTTTTTATGCATTATCAAAATCATAAGGAAATGGATGAGGAATCCAAATATTTCAAAAGTAAAGGTATGAAAAAGACAAAATACACCTATTTTATAAAGAATATAAAGAATGATAAATCGTAAAAATAAACTTTCCATATATTGATAAGAACATTTTATTTTTTTATTTAGCAGATACAAAGTTGTATAGAGAATCAGTAGTTTACCCTTGGCAAGAAGTAAGCAATCAATGAGTAAAATACTTGCAAAAAAAATCCATTTTTTTTCTTTTTGTTCTAAAAATGATAAAAGAAGAAAGTTGGTTTTCAAAGAAGTGTAATTGTAAAAAACAATATCCAAAACAAAATACAAAAAAGTCATTCTTGGCCTCGCAGATTCGTGATCACACTTACATATTTTAAATTTTCAAAATCTACGGCTGGTATTACTTTTACAACTTTTTCAATTTCATAGGTATCATTTTCTACTTCTTCTACTTTTCCTATTAAAACATTTTCAGGGTAAATGGAAATATCACTGGTGTAAATCAAATCTCCTACTTCGACATTTCCTTTATTATTGATTCCTTTTACAATTAATGTATTGTTTTCGTATTTTAAAATGCCATAATTTTCTTTAATTTTCACTGATAAATTTAAATTGGAATTTAAAAGTAATTCTACTTCACTACTATTTTTCTTCACTTCAGAAATAACCCCCACTAAGCCTTGTTCATTCATCACTAAATTCTTTTCTTGTAAACCAGCATTCCATCCTTTATAAATGGTAATATGAGAATCTAAATTATAAACATTACGAAACAACACTTTTGTATGACTTAAGTGATAATCAATTAAATCATTATATTGATAAGCATTTAGTAGCTCTTGATAATTTGCTTTTATAGTTTCATTTTCTATAGTACATACATTTTTTTCTATAGTAGAAGTAATCGTGGTTTTAAAAAGAAAACCATAAATTTCTTCTTTTAACAAAATGGCAACGATTATTAAAAGTATGCATATTATTTTTCCTCTTTTTGTCATAGATTTCACCATTTTTAGTATGGAATATTTTTTTGATTTTAAAGCATTTGATGGTCAAAAAAACTAAAAAAGTCTGCATCACTTATGATGATATGATCGATTAGCGGAATTTGCATCATTACTCCTGCCTCTTTAATATTTTCTGTAAAAGAAATATCTTCTTGGCTTGGAGTTACATCCCCAGTAGGATGATTATGAATTAATATGAGTTTCACGGCACTATATTTAATCGCTGCATTAAAGATTTCTCTTGGATGGGTAATACTTTTATTTTGAGTCCCTATGAATACCACCTCATAGCCAATTATTTCATTTTTAGTATTTAAAAAGACTGCAAAAAGTTTTTCTTGTTTTAAATTCATTATTTTTGTCCGAAATAAATCGTAAATTTCTTGGGCATTGGTAATTTTTGTATTTTTATTTACTTTTGGGCTTGCAAGACGTTTCCCAAGTTCAATACTAGCAAGAAGGGAAATGGCTTTTGCCTCTTTAATACCCTTTATTTTAATTAAGTCATTATACGTTATGCTATTTAAATCATAAAAGGAATTTAAGGTTTTCACAAGGCGTATGGCAAGGTCTTTTACAGATTCTTCTTTATTGCCGCATCGTAAGATAATAGCAAGTAGCTCTTCATTCGATAAACTTTCACTTCCCTTTATTCTTAGTTTTTCCCTTGGTCGTTCATCTAGAGGTAAATCTTTAATTTTGTAATTCATTTTGATAACTTTCTAACATATTTTTAATAATAAGCATTCGATTTTCTTCACTACTTTTGATAAGTAATTCATCGTATTTTTTTATTTCTTGTATAATTTCTTCGGAAGCATCTATTTCTTTAATGTAATAACTATAATTTTCTTTTGAAAAAAGGGAAGAAAGTAATTCTTTATTGTCTACCGTAACCCCAATATAAATACGATAGTATTCTCCATCGTAAATGACTTTTCCAAGCGAAAAACGATTTCTATAGTTACTGGCATTTTCTTTGTTTTTAAAAACTCCAACTTGAAAAGCGTATAAAACAGATTTATTTTTGGCTTCTGCTTTGTCTTTGATATTGAAAAAGAAAAGTCCTGCAAGAATTATGCCAAGTAAAGAAGAAAATAAAACAATTTTGATTGTTTTTTTCATAACTAAATCACCTAGAGACTTTATAACACAGACAAAAAGAAAAAAATGTCGTTTTGTGACATTTTACATTTAATTCTTTTAGAAAAAATACTTAGTTTTCGCCTTCTTCTAACATTGTGGTAATAAAGATTCCATACCCGGTTTTTACATTATCTACAATTACGTGAGTAACAGCACCAATAATTTTATCATTTTGGATAATAGGGCTTCCACTCATTCCTTGTACAACTCCTCCTGCTTGTTCTAATAATTCACTATCGGTAATTTCAAATGCTATATTTTTTATTTTATTGTATTCATTGATTTTTGTAATATTAATATCATATTCTTTTATTTCATCACCACTTAAAACGGTTAATATTTTGGCATTTCCTACCTTTACTTCCTCTTTTGTGGCTACAGTATAAATTGTATTTTCTGGAAAACTAGCATTATAAGTACCAAATAAACCATACTGGGTATTTTTTTTGATAGTTCCATAAACTTCGGAAGTTTTAAAATTTGCTTTTTTTTCTCCTGGGTTTCCATCACTGCTTTTATTAATTCCAGTAATTACACTATTAAAGATGGTTCCCGTTTTCACTTCAATTCTTTTATTAGAATTTGCTTCAATGATTTCATGTCCTAATGCTCCAAATATTTTACTTTCTGGGTCAATATAGGTTAATGTTCCTATACCCGTAATACTATCTTTTACATAAAGACCCGTTTTAAAAATGCCATCTTGTTCTATTAAATTCATTGTACTTTTGTTTTCTTTTCCGTCTCTTAAGAATGTAAGTTCTACTTTAGAATTTACTATATTTCTTTCAATAGCATTTGTTAGTTCATTAATTGTGTTTACTTCAGTATCTGCTACTTTAATAATATAGTCTCCTACTTCAATAGATGGATTTGATTTAATGGATTTACCATCCACTTGATAAAATCCAACGACAAGTACACCATTACTTTGAATATTAATTCCAATGTTTTGGCCTCCTACAATCACTTTACTTGCATAAGCAAATACAATAGAAGGGTAAAACAATAATAATGTAATGAGTAGAATTTTCATTTTTTTCATAATTATCACACCTTACCACTATTAGTATGGGTCTCTATAGTTTCATAATAAAAACAATATTTGGTTGTTGCCAAATATTGCTAGTATTTTATTTCATAATTTAAAAAATAAAAAACTCTATCGCTTTTTGATAAAGTTTTCAAACATTTTCGACCGGAATAATTTATAACTCGCGCCATCTGGGAACGGCTAACATTTTCTTGTTAAAAAAAATCCTATTTTTTTAGAAATCTACCTAAAATTCTATCTTTTGAGTTTGCAGATTCTTGTAATTGTTCTTCTTCACAAGACATTTGATACTTCATTTGAGTTAATATTTCATTTTGCTTGTCTAATGCCTCTTGGTAAGGTACTTCTTGCACTTCAAAATGCATGTTTTGAATATTACTGTTCTCTTGTTGTATTAATAAATGATGCAAACATTCCTTGTTTTTTTAAAAAACTTTTGTTAAACAAGATATTTCCTTATTTAAACTATTTATTAATTTTTCGATTTCAACTTTCTCGTTTTTTAAGTGTTTTATTGTGATAAACAAAAATCACGAGAACAAATGATAACTATAGAATAGGCAAGAAGAATTCCATCCATAATGCCTCCTACTTTCAATGCCTCTACAAACATATAACTATTAATATTGGCTACTTCTCCTATTACCTAATTAGAAAAAATAGTGGAACACCTAACATTATTTTAAAAAATTTTTTTAAAAACTTCCAAGTTCTTTTTTCACTTTCTATTTGCATATCAATGCCACTGATTTTTTGTTCATGTTCTTTCTTTTTTGTATTTTATTTTTTAAATCCTCTTCTTGAAATTCTACTACATCCTCCATTACAAGAATATCTTCAATATTGTCTTGATAATCTCTAGATTTGATTTTACCTTTTTCGTTAGAAACAATTACTTTTTCTTTTTCTTTATCAATTAAAAATTCTATATTCATATTTGTTCACTCCAATACGATTTATTTTATAGTATTAATGAGCAAAAGTAAAGGACATCTAATATTGACGTCCAAAGTAAATCCTGTACTTTCCTTCTTTTCCACAAACAATACATTTACCGTCTACTTTTTCTTCTTCTATAATACAACGTGATTTTAATCCTGTTTCTTCTTTTATTTTATCTTCGCAAGCCATATCTCCGCACCAATTGATTTTAATAAATCCTGGCTTGGTACTTGCAATAATTTTAAATTCTTCATAAGTATCTGCCGTATATAACATTGTGTTTCTTCTTTCTAATGCACGGTTATATAAGTTTTCTTGAATATTCTCTAAAAGTTTTTTAATTTCCTCAATACAATTTTCAAAAGAAACTTCCATTTTTTCTAAGGTATCACGACGAACTAAAGTAACGCGTTCTTGTTCCATATCACGACGCCCTAATTCTAAACGAATTGGGTATCCTTTTACTTCTGATTCAGCAAACTTAAATCCTGGTGTTTTGCCTGAATTGTCAATAGTATTAGTAATATTTTCTTTATCTAATGACTCTTTCATTTCTGCTATTTTGTTTAAAATAGCCTCATCACTACCAATTGGAATTAAATTTACTTTAATAGGTGCAATTTTAGGAGGTAAAACGAGTCCATGATCGTCACTATGGGTCATAATAATGGCACCAATCATACGGGTCGTAACTCCCCAGCTGGTTTGGTAAGGGTTTTCTAATTTATTTTCTTTATTTAAAAACTCTATTCCAAAGGCTTTGGCAAATCCTTGTCCAAAATAATGACTTGTTCCATTTTGAAGGGCTACTCCATCATACATCATTGCTTCTATGGTATAAGTGGTTTCTGCACCAGCAAATTTTTCTTTTTCGGTTTTTCTTCCTACAATAACAGGTAATGCAAGATAATTTCTTTGAAAATCTTCATACACTTTAAGCATTCTTTTGGTTTCTTCTAAAGCCTCTTCTTTACTTGCGTGCATTGTGTGACCTTCTTGCCATAAGATTTCTCTACTACGAAGAAATGGGCGTGTTGTTTTTTCCCATCTTACAATCGTACACCATTGGTTGTATAAAAGAGGTAAATCACGATAAGACTTAATAATTTTTTTAAAGTGATCGCAGAATAAAACTTCACTGGTAGGTCTTATACAAAGTTTTTCTTCTAATGGCTCACTTCCACCATGTGTTACCCATGCGACTTCCGGAGCAAAGCCTTCTACGTGTTCTTTTTCTATATTTAACAAACTTTCTGGAATCAACATAGGCATTTGGATATTTTGATGTCCCAATCTTTTAAATTCTTTATCGAGTTCATTTTGGATGTTTTCCCAAATGGCATAACCGTAAGGGCGTATAATCATACTACCTTTCACACTGGAATAATCTACCAAATCGGCCTTTCTAACAACATCAGTATACCAAGCACCAAAATCCACATCACGGCTTGTAATATCACGTACCAATTCTTTCATAATACTCTCCTATTCTTCAGTATTTTCAGACAATTCAAAATCAACAAGTTCGCCATTTTCTTTTAAAATCTTATTTACTTTTTTAGTTGCTTCGTTTAACTTATCGCTACAAGATTTTACAAGTTTCATTGCTTCGGTATATTTTTCAATTGCATTTTCTAATTCAATATTTCCGCTTTCAAGTTCACGTACAATACTTTCTAATTTTTCCAATGATTTTTCAAAACTTAAATTTTCCATTCTTTTTTCTCCTTTACAATGGCGGTGAGTTCGCCTTTTTTTAATTTAACTTGAATAGTATCTTCTATCTCTATCTCACTACTATCTTTAATAATTTTATTATCTTTGGCTACCAAACTATACCCTTTGCCTAAAATATTTAGAGGATTCACAAGTTTTAAGGTATTCACAAGAAGTTGTCTCTCATGTTCTTTTTTGGTTAAGTAATTTTTAATAAATTGCGTTAATTTTACTTCATAATTTTCATATGTTTTTTTTGTAATTTCAAAACTGACAAGGGGATTTTTTAGTACACTACACTCTTTTAAAATCGTCCATTTATTTTTACTATCGGTAAGTTTATTTTGCATCCCCTTATTTAATTGCTCTATTAATGTATCTAATTTTTGCTCTTTTAGTTCATATAATACAATGGGATTTTTAAGAACAAAAGAAGTTTTTAGAGATTTTACTTTTTCTATTTTCGTTTTTAAGTTATTTTTTATTAATGTATTTAATCTGCTTTTCTTTTCGTTTAATAAACATTCAATATCATATTTGGTAGGAACAGCCATTTCCGCTGCTCCCGTTGGAGTTGGTGCTCTAAGATCTGCCACAAAATCGGCAATGGTAAAATCTACTTCGTGCCCTACAGCACTAATAATTGGAATATGGGATTCAAAAATAGCCCGAGCAACCATTTCTTCATTAAATGCCCATAAGTCTTCAATTGAACCTCCTCCACGGCCACAAATAATCACATCTAAATCAAATTCGTTTGCTTTCTTTATTTGTTTTACAATTTCAGGCGCTGCTGATGCTCCTTGGACAAGTGAGGGAAATAAAATAGTTTCACAAATGGGGTATCTTCTTTTAATTGTGCTTAGAATATCTCGGATAGCTGCCCCAGTAGATGCTGTAATAATACCAATTTTTTTAGGGTATTTCGGTATTGTTTTTTTATATTTTGGATCAAATAGTCCTTCATTTGCTAGTTTCTTCTTTAGTTTTTCATATTCAACATATAGATTCCCTAAGCCATCCATTTCCATTGATTCCACATAAATTTGGTAAGTCCCCTGAGCTGGATAGCAAGAAATTCTTCCCGTTACTAACACATTCATTCCATCTTCTGGCTTAAATTTTAAGTGAAGAGCATTATTATAAAACATCACGGCACTAATTCTTGATGTTTCATCTTTTAAAGTAAAATATAAATGCCCTCTAGTGTGATTTTTGAAATTGGATATTTCGCCTTTTAAATAGATTTTACGAAGAAAACTATTTTCATCAAACATCACTTTAATATATTCATTCAAATCACTTATTTTTAAATATTTTTCTTCTGTACCTATCATAAAATTCTCCTTTTTTTATTCTCGAATCATTTTATCTAAAACTGCATTAATCATTTTACGTACAGCATCATCACTATATTTTTTAGCAAGCTCTATGGCTTCATTAATCACAACCACTTCCGGGGTATCAGTATATTTAAGTTCAAATAGTGCCATACGTAAAATAGAGGCCCCAGTTTTATCTAAACGATCAATTGTCCAATCTTTTATGTATTGATTTGCCAAAGTATCTAATTCTTCTTGATGCATAATAACACCATATACAATATCTTTTACAAATTCATTTTCTATTTCCATATTATTTTTTATAATCTCTTCAATAGCAACATCTACTTTATTGTTTTGCATTAAATCATATTGATAAAGAATGACCATACATTTTTCTCTTAGTTCACTTCTTTTATAAGCCATAAAAACCACCACTTAGATTATAACACAAGTACTGTTTTATTCCTAGTTATAAAAGTATTTTCTTCTATTTCAATTTAATACGTGCATATTCTTGACTACATTTATCTTCTAAATGAGAAAAAATTTCGCCTAATTGTTCTATTCCGTCCAAACTTGAAACAAAAAAAATATCATTTTTAAGCAATTTTCCCCAAAATAATTCAAAACACGTTTTCTTACATTCTTCTTTATTAACATATGTTATTCTAAATTTTTCTTTTTTAGAGTTCAAATCAGAATCTAGTAAAGACGCTTTTAAAGTTACAGAAGTTACTTCCTGTGTCTTTGTATCCCTTATTTGATGGTAAACATAACTTTCTTTCTTTCTTTAAATTTACTTTTTGATACTTTCGAATTATTTTATCCTCTACTTGAAATAAAACAAAGTTATGAATGTAATGTTCATTTATTGTAATGCGAAAAACAATTTCATTAAAATTTTTCTTTAAAATCAAATGGTTATCTTCAATATAAAAAGTATATCTTTCCTTATTAAAAAGAAATGGCAATGCATTATATGTTTCATTTTTTAATGATAATACAAAACTTGATAATGGCTCTTTTCCAAATAAAACTTCAATATCTTTTTCTATATAAAATTTAAGAATAGTGAATACTCCCGATTTTTCAATAACTTCATGTCCAATTTTATGAAGCAAAAAATCTAATATTTTGTAAGTTAAATTCATTTTCTGCTTTCTTCTTTCTCATATATTCAAAAAAATAATTTTTTTATTGTTTTATTCTTTTTCTTATTTTTTCCTGTTCTACATTGGTATACTTTTTTAAAGTTTCAAAAATGTCATTTAAATTATCAAACATATCATTTTCATTTACAAAATGTATCCCCACAATTTCTTTTGTTCGATGTAACTCAAATTTCATTATAAAAAGTAATCCTTAAATTACATCCATGAAGGTCACTTTATCATGTAATTCTGGTTCTTCTAAATCATCTATGTTTTCTATTCTAAATTGGATATACCCATTTTTTTCATTTTTGTTGGTACTGCTGTAAAACAAGTGCTTAACTTTTCTTTCTAATTTTCATCCAAAATTTTTTTAGCATATTCAAATCTTGGCAAATTCCCAGTATAAGACATGTTATTCTCAAAAATCATATTTTCATTTTCTTGATAAGTCATATAATTATAAATTACTTTATCATAAATTTTTATAGTAAAATGTTTAGCAATTTATACTAAATTTTGAGCAAATGAAAAATTTG
>CAZIDI010000002.1:0-27264 GCA_964537805.1 uncultured Muribaculaceae bacterium
TCAACAAAAATTAAACTTTTTTCGTTTTTAAACTACAAAACTCGGGTTATAACACGTATTTATTTTTAGAGGAAACATTGCTATAATAAGGGTTAGGTGAAAGATAATGGAAGAAAAAATAAAAGAAATCATAGAAGAAATACGCCCCTATCTTAATATGGAGGGCGGAGATATAGAGTTTATAAAATATGAAGACAAATATGTTTATGTAAAACTAAAAGGACATTGTGTCGAATGTATGAGCCAAGATTTTACTTTAAAAAATTATATTCTGGCGATGCTACAAAATGAAATAGAAGAAATTGAAGGAATTGTAAACGTTGAATTATAATTCCTTTTTATTTGCAATCCATTCTACTCTTTCAATGGGAGCGTATTTTGAAATAATAAAAAACACATCTTTAAGAAATAATTCATATTCCTCTACTTTATTAATAATAGGAAGTAAAGCACTTTCTTCCAATTCTTGTTCCATTACTTTTTCATAAATATCAAAGTAAAAGGATGGATACATTAATCTTGCATACAATAACTGGTAACCGTACATTCCTAATTTTCTTCGATTTAAATAAGCATATACTTCTGTAAATAAATCTTCATAAGAATTAAAAAACAAAGATTTAAAATAAGAAGCAATATCTCGTACTTCAATATCAATTACATAATGAATGGGGTTAAAGTAATTTAAAGCAAGGTTAGGGAATTCAACTCTTTTTCGCTGTAAAGTAATACGCTCATTTATACTAAGTTTATATTTTTTTGTAGTACTATTAACATAAGCAATTGCATTTTCCATTAAACCAATATAGTAACTAAAACTATTTAAAATAATCGGTTTATCTTTCCCTAATTGATGAACTTGATATTCAAAATAATCCGCTTTTGCACTCCAGAGTTCTGCCCAATAGTTACGATACAAAATACTTTTTTTACTGCCAACCACTAATCTATCTGCAAAATGTATCATATCAAGTACATTGTATTCTTCATCGCTATTTTGTGGCATTAAGAGAAGTACATATTTTTTTTGCTGATAAAAAGTTATATAAGAATTATGTAGATTTAAAACAAACTTGGCCGTAGAGATTCCTTTTCTTAACAATTCTTCATTTAAAGAAACTAGTTCCTTAAACTCTTCTTCACTACGCATATAAGGAACAAAATAATACTTATTATCTTGAAAAGTAAAATAAGAATATTCGTTTTTTTCTATTATTTCGACATCATAAACATTGTAATTATTCTTTAAGAGTTCTTTCATAGTATCACTACTATATTGTATTAAAAAAGCCTAAGCATTATGCTTAAGCTACTTTTGTTAAAACTTTTTGTTGTTCTTCAACATTATTATTAGCACTTGCCATTACAGATTCTGCTTTTTGTACCGTACTTTCTGCTAATTGCCTGAGTTCTTTAATTTGTTTAAATTCTTCAATAGAAACATTTTTCATATGTTCCATTTGTTTGATGTATTCATCAGTAATCTTTTTCATTTGATCAATTAAAGTATTGATGTTTTCAATATAGGTATTTTCTACGGAAGAAGGATTATTATTTTCGATTTGTGGTTGGAAGTCTACTACATTATTATCCTCTACTACTGATGAAACATTTGGTTCATCCACAATAGTACTTGATTCTTGTGCCATATTTGTATTTTCCACATTTTGGAATATAGGGGCTTCTACAATATTTTCTTCTATTGGAGCAGTTTGTACTTCAGGAGTTGGAGCAACACTTGGAGTCTCTGGAATCACTTCCTCTACAATAGGAGCAGGCTGAACTTCCGAAATTGTTTCTTGTGCTACTTCAGCAACTTGTGGTTCTACTATTTCTTGTGTAGCAAATGGATTTATTTCTTGAATTTCTTCTACTGTAGTTTGTTTACTCTTTACATATTCTTCATAATTAGCAATTAATTTATCCAAATTTTCTTTTCTTAATGCCAAATTATGCATAAAGTCTTCCGTTACTAAAGTTTCTTCTTGTGGAGTCATATATTCAAAAGATTCTTTTTGATCATGTAAATCATTTACTAAAATGCCTTTTGCCTTTTTCCATTCTTCTATATCCACAATTTTTTGAAATCTTTCTTCATTTACAGGCTTATAACTTACCCCTACTATTTTATTTTGATTTTCATCAAATGATTCTGTATCAAAAACTTCATATTCAACCCCACCGACTTCTTTATAGGCGGTAATTAATTTCTTTTCTTCCGTTCTTCCATCTGGAAATTTAATAATTGTACTTGCCATATAACATTCCTCGCTATTCTAAAAATTATTATAGCAAACAAAAAAAGTTATTTCAAGGGTTTTGCCCTAGAAATAACAAAATGGCGACAACCAAATGCACAATGATTTTTTATATAATCTTCTAAAGTTGCAATATCATTAATGGGTTTAAAATTTTTATTTTCTTTGTCATTAAAACCTTTTAAACGCAATTTCCCATATGCGTAATCTCCTAAAATGTAGTCAAAACTATCAAAATAATCAGTTAGGTATTTAGCAATTTCTTCTACATCAATGGCATCTCCAACATTTTTAATAACATTAAATTCTATATCATTAATACGAACTGTTTTCATAAACTACCTCATAAATTGAATGGCTACTAAAACAATCACCATAAGTCCTGTTGTAATAATACTTAACAATAGCAATAAATCTACATATCCGTTTCCTGAGGTCATTGTACTTCCATACTTTTTATAATACGCAATCGCATCTTCCAAACGGCCTCTTTTATTGGTGTCCGTATCTTTAATACGAAAGAAATGATATACCTTATTGTTAATATTTAAAATATCTTCTTCTTTCATATTCATTACTTCAACAGCATTAAAACCTGCCAACTGGTAAGCATCTGCTCCTAAAGTAATTTCTTTATACTCTGTTAATGTATAATCGTGAGAAATTTCAAATAATTTACTACTTAAATAATGCAAAATTGTATCTGAATTAGGAGTATATTTATTAAATAAAGCAAACTTAGAAGGATTTAAATCGTTTTTGGTATAAAGTAAACTCTTAAATTGTTCTATCTCTTCATCACTTACCAGAACGTGTTTTTTTCTAAGCACAAACATATCTATTAATTTTTCTTGAATACTTACAAACAAATCTTTACAAATTGCATCATTCTCTTCATTTTGCTGAAACTGCAATAACTCTTGTTTAAATTCCACAAGTTTTTCTTCACGGTAACCAAATTTCTTTAAATTCTCATCAAATCCTCTTTCGTTATTCGTACGATATGGATTAACTATATCTAATTCCCCATAAATTAAAGTAAGTGTTCGTATCACCATTACTAAAAAAGTATTGAACTCTTCTCTATTTGGATTATTTTTATAGGTTAAATAATCTTGTATTGCCTTTCCAATTGCTTCATTAATAAATATTGTTCCTTCCATATCCCTCACCTACTATAAAAGTATAACACAAAATTTTATTTATAGAAACAATTTAGATAGTAGTTTTATTGACATTTTTTTCTAAACTTCTTATTAATTTTAAAGAATCTTCGTTGCCAATTTGTACCTGGTTAGTTTTTATATCCGGTTCTTCATCCCAATCATACACGCCATCTACCTCATGCTTTTTTGTAAATGTTAATGCAGATAAATCTATAAATAATGATTTCTTATACTCTCCAAAGGCAATTCCCATTATTTTTTCATATCCTTTTATCAATAATTCATAATTTAATCTTGCAAAATGAGCATCACTTTGAGAACCAATTTTTAATTCATTATCTTGATGATAAAGTATTGCTATACGTTTCGAAAACACTGTATACAACTCTAATAATTCTTTTTTTATAGATTTTGCTTCAATAATTTCTGCCAAATCCATTTCAAATAAATACTTATTTATATCTTGACATTGTCTTGGCCACATATGATTCTCAACTTGCTTACTTATATGGCTTTGCCAAATATTAGTAATAATTTCTATAGCAGCATACTTTCCAACAAGTAACTCTTTTTCTGAAGTTTCTATTGTTTCTTCTACCGCTAAATTTTCCATAATACCATCTCCCTCCTATTTATTATTAATATAGCATGTATTTAATTTATAGGAACATTTAAAATATTAGACTTTGCTTCCATTGCTCCACCATAATAAGTTGGAACAATTCCTTGAATAATTTTAGAAGCAACTAAAATATTATATTCGTGTTTTATTTCTTTTTCTATAGAAGGAGTTATAAGAGAATTTGTAATAAAACAATCAATATAGATAGAAATAAGAGCATTGTTAATTCCATAATTTTCCAATTTTATGCGCACACTACTAGCAACATATCCCATATAACTAATTTTTACCGGAATTCTTGGCCCTAAGTTAGCAAGATAAATTTTATCGCTAGAAACTCCTATGGGAAGGCTTAAAATAATGCTATCTAAAGTAGAAGATAAATCTTCATTATAATATTTTAAAACCTCGTTACGCACACTTTCATTTTCCACACTTTGCTGCAAATACCCCGTAATAATAGATAAGGCTTTATATACTTCTTCTAAGTTAAAATCTACACTTATAATTTCCTCTTTCTTGTTTTTGGTAAGAACAATGGCACTTTCTAAATCGACTTGTGGGTATATATCTTTAACACGATAGTTTGTCAAAATAGTCTCGTTTAAACGATCAATGCTTGCTTCTGCCACATTTAAAAGTTTGGGTGTAACTTCTTTATTAAATTGAATGAAAAAAAGAATCCCTAAAACAAGGATTAAAATTAGAAAAAAAAGAAAAACTCTAGAAATACGAAAATGCATTTTTTTCTTCCAATTTGTTTTTGTTTTCATATTACACTATATAGTTTTAAGTCAAAAAAAAGAAGTACTACTTCTTAAAACCAGTTCAAATGAAAGAAATGATTAGCAAAAAATAGAACTCCTACTATAAATGCAATCGTAATAATGATTAACAATACTTTAATTAAAACTTTATTTGTTTCCATATCTTCTTTTAAGTCATTAAAATCATCAAAATCACTTTTGGAAAACGAGACAGAATTAGTATAGAATGTTTTATCAATTTCTTTTTTATCACTAGTTGTTTTATGTTCCTCTTTTTTATCTATTTCATCTTTTATTCCATCTAAAACAACTGTATTATCACTACCCTTTAAATCGGTTAAGATATCCAAAGGATCCATTTCTCTTGTCAATTCCTTTTCCGTTATGGTATTGATTAAGTTTACCAAATCTTCTTTATTACTCGTTACTTTTGATTCACTTTTTTCTTCCTTATCTTCATTTAAAGAAAGACCTTTTAATATATCATATTGCGTATCTCTTACTTTTTTTAATCTTTCTCTCTCATAATCAATATCTTTATCTTGCTTTGCTTTTTCGATAATGGCATTGATATTATATTCTTTGGTTTCTTCCTTTGGTTCCTCTTCAAAAACCTCTTCTTCTTGCTGTTTTATTAAAGCACGAGATTTACGAGGTTCTTCACGATATTTTTTTTCTAATATTTCTTTTATTTTTTCTACATCAATATTCTTATCATTTTCCCCTATTACGTGTGCATTACTGACAAGATTGATTTCTTTCAGTTCATCGTGACTCATTTCTTGATACAACTCTTCATTTTTTCTGGAGCGAGAGCCATAAGAAGGCATACGATTATAATCATAATCGTAAGTAGAATCTGCATTATTTCTTATATTGTTGTATTTATCCATTCTTGAACTCATAAGAAAAACCTCCACTATTTTAGAACATAATAACACAAATTTTGCGAATTTTAAATAGGTAAGAGTTGATTTTTAAGAATTCTATTCGTATAATTTTAAATAGGAGATGAATGAAAAGATGAAAAAAATAAACGTAAGTGAAGAAAGATGTATTGGCTGTGGTGCTTGTGTTGCAATAGATCCTGAACATTTTGAATTTAATGATAACGGAAAATCAAGTGTCATTACAAATGAAAATTTAGAAAGTGAAAATTTAGTAAATGCATTAGAATCTTGTCCAACAAGTGCAATTGAAATGGTTGAATCTGAGGAAGAAACAACTGAAGAAGTTTGCGAAAATGGAGAATATGAGGAAGAATGCAATTGCAATGATTGTGAGTGCGATGAATGTGCACATCATCAAGAAATGGGCGAAAATTAAGACACCAAATGGTGCCTTTTTTAATGCAAACTATATAATTTTTTTACTTCTTTTAAGGAAAGTTCACGATACTCCCCTGATTTTAAATTACCAAGAGTTAAAAAAGCATAACTTTCTCTTTTTAACTTACTAACCGGATGTCCTAAACTTTCAAATATTTTTTTCACAATATGGTTTCGCCCTTCTACAATACTGATTTCTATAATTTGGCTAGTTTCTGTTTGCTTTCTTACCTTTAAATGAGTGGGGATTACTTTTCTACCCTCTATTACAATTCCTTTTTTTAAACCATAAAATTCGCTTGGAGAAAGAACTCCTTCAATTTTTGCAATGTATGTTTTTTCTACTTCGTTTTTTGGATGCATAAGAATATTTGCAAGATCTCCATCATTCGTGAGAAGGATTAAACCAGTTGTATCATAATCCAGTCTTCCTATAGGATAAATTCTTTCTTCTGTATCAATCAAAGAAACAACCGTTTTGCGATTCAATTCATCTTGTACGCTACTAATTACGCCACGAGGCTTATTTAGCATATAATATACTTTCTTTTCTTTAATTTTTAGAACTTTCCCATCAATTTCTATTGAGTCTTCTTTACTTACTTTTGTACCAAGCTCACACACTACTTCTCCATTTACTTTTACTCTTCCGTTTTTAATTAATTCTTCGGCTTTTCTACGTGATGTATACCCACTACTAGCAATTATTTTTTGAAGTCGTTCCATTATTTACCTCCCATTTTTTCATATTCTTCTAATTCTCTTGTAAATATTCTTTTAAATTCCATAGGAATTTTTGCATACCAAAGATATTCTCTATTCTTAAACCTTAACCCTAAACTACTTGCGTGTAGTCCCATTCTTCCTATTGGATTTTTGGTACAACCATATTTTTTATCTCCGATAATTGGATGCCCTAATTCACTGAATTGCACCCGTATTTGATTTTTTCTTCCCGTTGCAATATTAATTTTTAATAAAGAATAGGCTTTACTTTTAGCAATTACTTCGTAATTTGTTATAGCAAGGTCCTCACCTACTTGTGTAGAATAAACTTGATGCATTTTGTTTTCCTTTAAGTAAGACTTTATCGTATCTTTATCTTTTTCCATCTTTCCTTCTACAATAGCAATGTATTCTCTTTGATAAGCAATTGCATTCCAATTTGTTTGTAAATCTTTTTTTATTTTTTCATTTTTAGCAAATACGACAATTCCAGACGTGTCTTTATCTATGCGATGAACAATAAATATTTTATTTTTTGGATTTTGCTTTTTTACGTACTCTCTTGCTTGATGATAAAGAGTATGTATTTTTTCTTTCTCGGTAGCAATTGTTAGTAATCCTGCTGGCTTATTAATAACTAGCAATTCTTTATCTTCATAGATAATATCCATTTTCTTCATTTTTGCCATATTTAAAACTCCATTACTACAAGTATTATAACAAAATAAAATAGGCTTTAAAATAAAAAAAATTAACGGTGTAGCGTTAATAGAATTTACCAAACTCATTGTATAATTTCTATAGGAACATTTAATAAGTTGGGTGGAGCCAATTCAAACGGCTACACTCAACATCGAGCATATTGAATGTTCCTTTTTTTATTTTATGCAAGTTTTCTTGCTAAATACATAATAACACAAAATATAGTCATTAGCAAGAGCCCTAAATTATAGCAAAAACATTTTTTATTCTTCTTTCCCCTTAACTACTTAAGCAAATGATCAATTGCCTTTAATACCCCAATTTTTCCATATTCATAAGTAAGTCCACCTTGTTGGTAAGCAATAAATGGTTCTCTAAGTGGTCCATCACAAGAAAGTTCAATACTACTACCTTGCGTAAATGAGCCACTTGCCATAATGATTCGGTCTTCATACCCCGGCATATCTCCTGGAATTGGTGCAAAAGCCGAATCAACTGGTGAACCCGATTGAATCCCTTGACAATATTTGATTAGATCATCTGGATTATGGAAGATAATATTTTGTACAATATCTACTCTTTCGTCCCCACAAGTTGGTTCCACAATATACCCTAACTTTTCAAGCATTAAACTAGTAAATATAGCAGTTTTTAAACTACTCGCTACAACACTAGGAGCAAAAAAGATTCCTTGAAGTAGACTTTTATTAATTCCAAGAGTAGGTCCTACATCTCTTCCTTCACCTGGAAGTGTTAATCTCTCCCCACAAAGTTGTATTAAATCTTTTCTTCCAACAATATAAGCCCCATTCGGAGCAATTCCACCACCTAAATTTTTAATTAAAGAGCCAACTACAATATCAGCACCTACTTCACTTGGTTCTACTTTTCCAACAAACTCACAATAACAATTGTCTACCATCACTATTACATCTTTTTGTATTCGTTTAATTAACTGTATAACCTTTTCTATCTTTTCTATTGAAATACTTTTTCTTGTTGAATATCCTTTACTTCGTTGAATTTCAATTACTTTTACTTTATTATTTTTTAAATATCCTTCTATTTTTTGATAAGCAAAATCATCATTTACTAAATTAATTTGATCATACTTAACACCAAAGGATTGTAAAGAACTTGCATTTTCTTTTATTCCTATAACTTCATGTAAAGTATCATAAGGTAATCCCGAAACAGACAAAAGTATATCATTTGGTCTCAAAAGAGCAAATAAAGTTGTTGATAACGCATGTGACCCACTTACCATTTGGCTTCTTACTAGAGCATCTTCAGTTTTAAAAATAGTAGCAAAAATTTTTTCAATCGTATCTCTTCCAACATCATTATAACCATAGCCACTTGTACTTGCAAAATGACTTTCATTTAATCCATTTTCCCAAAAAGCACATAATACTTTCATAGAATTATATAGAGAAACATCATCAACAAGTTTATACTTATTTTGAAGTTCTTTTTCACAAATACTTGCGAGTTCTGCTACTTTTTCACTAATTCCAAGCATTTCTATCATTTCATATTCACTCATCAAATAAACCTACTTTCTAAATTATTTCAATCCACCATCAACCCGAATGATGCTACTATTGATGTAACTTGCTTCTTCACTTGCTAAAAAGGCAACAACATTCGCAATTTCTAAAGGAGTACCAAAGCGTTCTAACATACATTTTTTCTTTTCTTCTTCTAAATAAGTAGGATTCATCTCTTGTACTGCTTCCGTATCTACCCAACCAGGAGCAATAGTATTTACAAGTACATAAGGAGCAAGTGTCTTAGCAAAATTATGGGTTAAAGAAATCACTCCGGCTTTAGAAGCATCATAATCCATTGAATACTCCTCATTTGTATCAATGCCATTCGTAGAGGAAATATTAATAATTCTTCCCTTTTTTTGTTTTAGCATTTCTATTCCTATATATTTACAAGTTAAAAAAGTTCCTATTAAATTTGTATTTAAAACATTTTGAAACTCTGCCACTGTTTTTTCTTGAAAATAGTTATCTTGACAAAGTGCCGCGTTATTCACTAAACAATCAATATGTCCAAATTCCATTATCACTTCTTGTACCATTTCTTTTACGTTTTCTTCTTTAGATATATCGCCTTGTAAAAGTTTTACTTGTACTTTGTACTTTTTTTCTATTTCATCTTTTAATTTTTTGGCATCATTAGTACTTGTTAGATAATTTACCACAACATTGTAATCTAAACTTGCCATTTTTCTAGCAATAGCAGCACCAATCCCTTTGGCACCGCCCGTAATAAATACTATCCTTTTGTCCATAAGCATTCTTCTTTCTGGCTATATTTTAGCACAAAAAAAAGAAGCCGACTACTTATTCGTATTGTGATAATAATTAAATTCTTGTAACGAAGTAGCAACCTCATCCAATAAGTCACTATCTTCTACTTCTTCATTTTCCAAAATATCTTCAATTAAAAATAGAATTTCACTTACTGAAGAACATTTTTGATACTCTATATGATAATAATCAAGTATTTCCATTTGGTATTTTTTTAAATACAATTTATCATTAATTTTCACTAAACTATTATTATTTATCGTTTGATTTACTAAATCTTCAATTTCTCTATTCATTTTTTAACCTCATATTTTTTTTGTAAATTATTTAGTTTTTCCTTTATCTACTTCATACCTAGGAAAGGAACTAACATATTGATTGAATTCTTCATAAGTAATCCCATCTGGAATGGTAGGTATTTCTGTTAATTCCTTTAAGTCATATTCCTTTAAAAATTTCATAGCCGTTTTTTCTATTGCTTCTTCTAAAGTAGCAAATTTATAAATTCCTCTTTTTCTAATAGCATTATGTTCAAAATGATACCAAGCATCTTGATAATGGAACAAAACAAAGCAATGCATTTTTATATTCTCTGTATCTTGCTCTGAATCAATATTCCGAATACAAAACAACTTATTTTCAATTCCCATCAATTGAAACCAATATTGCATTAATTTTGCTTGTCCAATACAAGTAGCAATTTTTGTATTTAAAATTTCTTCTATAGTGCTCGTACAATATTGCTTACGAAAATCTTTTAAGGTATCTATATGTTGTTGGTGCTCTTCATCTAGCCAACCATATAAAATATATTTATTCATATAATCCATAAGTTCTTGGTCATTTTTTATAGCATAAAAATTATCTTTCACTGGATACTTTTGATTGTAATACGTAATGCAATTCTTTAAAATAGTTTGTTCTAAGTTCTTTATAGCCTCACCATTAGTAATAATATCGTATAGATTAGGATACACTTCTAAAAGATAATGTACAAGTAAATAAGAGATATCATAACGATCGTATTCCTCAAGTTTATTATAAACAAAACGTTCTTCACTTTCAAAAAAAGTTTTATAAGGGACTTTTTTATCTCTTCTAACAATTTTATCTAAATAAAAATTACGAAAAGCAAAGTCACTTTTTTCTAACTTTTCTTTTTCTCCAGAAAAAATAGAAGCAATTCCAACACTTAGCCAAAAAGGTTTTGAAAATCGATTCTTATAAATACTTGCATACACAATTTCCGTATACTGATGTAAAATAGAACGCTTTAAAAAAGGAAACATTTGATTTTCGGGAATTCCTTCACAACATACAGTAATACTATTTTCTTCTTGCTTTCCATTATCTATATAATCATAATAAAGATTACGATTAAAAAATAAATTTACTTTTACTTGAGGAAAAGAAGGCAAATGAAAAAAAATTAAAATCTCTTTCTTTTTACTAGATAACATAGTAAGTAAATCCTCTTTTAAGAAAGAAAAGTTTTCATTTCCAAAGATAGCAAAATCTTGATTTTCAATATAAGGAATCATCGTTACTCCATTCATAATCTTTCCTCTATTTCTGCACTTATTATAGCACATCAATTCACTTCATAAAACTTTTCCCACGGATCTTTTCTTTTTAAACGTTTGACTGCTTCTTCCATTGTAATTTCGTCCGGTTTTATTTTATCTAATTCGCTCCATTTAATGGGCATAGAAACACTTGCTTTTTTTCTAACGCGTAAAGAATAAGGAGCAACACTAGTAGCACCTTTTGTATTTCGTACCCAATCTATAAAAATTTTCCCCTTACGTGCTTCTTTTCTAATATTACTTGTGTATTTATCTGGCCATTTCGTTTCCATAAGTTCTGCAATATTTTTACAAAATTCACGGGTTTTTTTCCACGTTTTTAACTTTTTTGTAGGGACAACTACGTGATATCCTTTGCCTCCACTTGTCTTTAAAAAAGAAACCAAACCAATTTCATCTAAAATACTTTTTAAATCTTTTACTCCCTCACGTACTTTACCAAAAGATAATCCCTCATCTGGGTCTAAATCAAAAACCAAAACATCTGGTGCATTTATAGTAGGAACACGGCTTCCCCAAATATGAAATTCAAAACCATTCATTTGAACCTCCTGAATGATTCCCGTAATATCTTTAATGTAATAATAATCTTTTCTTTTTTCATTATCACTTGATAGCAGAATAGAGCCCATTCCATCACTGTTAGTATCAAAATGTTTCTTAAAAAAGCACTCTCCCTTTGTTCCTTCTGGGCATCGAATCGTACTTAATATTCTATTTTCAACAAAAGGAAGCATTCGTTTTCCCACTTTATTATAATACGTAACAATATCCATTTTTGTAATCTTAGGTTTTGGGAAAATAACTTTCTCTCCATTTGATATTTTGATTCCTTCCACCCTTTTTTCTTTTTTCGAATTTTTAGGATATGGTTTTGTTCTATTTGCAATTTCTTCCATAGTTCTTCCAGTTTTAATACTAGTATCATATTCCAAAATAGAGTTAAACATATAAGCATCATCTTTTTCTTTGATAAGTAGCCAATTGTCTTCTTTAAATCGAACAAGAGTCCATTTACCTTTCAAGCGACTACCATACAAAATGAATTTAATAGAACCATTTTGAAAGTCTTTAGAAGGATTTCCAAGTGGCTCCCAGTACCCCTCATCAAAAAGCATAACGGTTCCTCCTCCATATTCTCCCTTTGGAATTGTACCTTCAAAATTACGATAAGAGATAGGATGATCCTCTACTTGGATGGCTAAACGGCGATCCTTTGGGTTATAAGATGGTCCTTTGGGAACTGCCCAACTTTTTAAAGTTCCTTTCCATTCAAGTCGAAAATCATAATGGTCTTTTCTTGCTAGATGATGTTGGACACAAAATCTTAATTTCTTCTTAGAAGTTTCTTTTTTTCCCACAGGTTCTTTTGTCTTTTTAAAATTTCGTTTTTGGTTATATGTTTTTAAATCGTTCATTGTCTTACCCCATTTGTTCTTATTTTGCATTTTTTTAAAAAACTTATAACATTTAAAGCACTTTAAAATTTTTATTTGATATGTGAATTGCGAAAGTTGGTTTAAATTTTTCTATAAAAGATTTTAGACTTTTTCGATTGCAATAATTTCACTTTTTTAATATTTTTGCATTTTCCCCGGGACTTTTAAAAAAATAGTATTATTTCTTTATAAAAAAATTCACATACTTTTAGCATATATGAATTTTATTTCTTTTTTAAAACCTTAACCATAACGACTAGAAGACTCATAATAAGTATTATACCAATAGTTCTTGAAACCCATTTATGGTTCTTTTGAAGATTTTCTTCTGTCTTTTTAATTTCTTCTACTTTTTCTTCTTGCATCTGTTTCTCTTTTTTAAAAGTTGAATTGTTCTCTGAAACATCAGTTTTATTTTCTTCTATAGTAGAATTTGTATTATGGCTTGTACTCGAATTTGTCGTACTGTTTATAGAATTTACATTATTATTTGCAGTAGTATTATTTTCATTCGTTGTGGTTGTAGAAGAAGTTCCATTTTCATTTGATGGTTTTTCTGGTTGATTGTTTTCTTCTGTATTTTTATAAATCCAATCAACTACTGCTTCTGCTTCTCCTAAGTTTCCAGCTTCATCTTGAAATTGAAAAGTAAATTTTCCATTTTTGGTAAATGTATAGGTAGCACTTCCACCATTGTTTAGGATTGTTACTTTTTCACTAGGAATTAAAGTAGCACTTACAGGGGAAGATGTTTTATCTACAGTACTATATTGAATCGTTGCTGTAGGAACAGTTGTATCAATAAAATTCACTGTAGCAGTTGCGGTTCCTTTATTACCCGCTTGATCTACAAATTCAAAAGTAAATTCTCCATTATCATAAAACTCATACTCAAATGAGCCCGTATTTTCAATCACATTGCCTTCTTGGTCTAGAATAGTACCTTCATTATCTACAGTGAAGTCCTCTAAAACAATTCCATTTCTATCCACTACTTGATTATTTTCATTAATATAGTAAGTATTGTTATTTGTAACTGTAACAGTTTCACTAGGAATTAAAGTAGCAATAACCGTACCATTGGTCTTTTTAATTGGACTATATTGAATTCTTGCCGTAGGAGCCGTTTTATCAATCCAATCGACAACTGCTATTGCGGTTCCTTTTTTGCCATCCGATTCTCTATAAAATTCAAAGGTGAATTCCTGTTTTCCTTCTTCTGTAAATATATATTCTTGACTTCCATCCGGTGGATTGGTAATCACAATATCTTCATCACTTAAATTGACTAATCTAGCAACAACATTTTGACTAGTAGGAGATTCTGTACTATAAGCAACTCCTGCAGTTGGATGAGGATTTAAAGTAACATCTTGGAATAAATTGATCATTGCAACAGAAGCAAACATATTATAAGTCTCCATTTCAAGTTTTACATATAATGCTTCTACACTTTCTGTAAAATTAATTACTCTTAACTCAGTATTGGTTGGAAGGTTTTCAACTCTTCCTGCTTGTTTCCAAGACTCTCCATCCATACTTACATACACAATAACATTTTTAATATAATCTGGGTCATTCCATTTATATTTCGTCTGAATAAACTCTAAAGCAGATAGATAAGCACTTTGATCTAATTTAATAACTAGATAAGGCTTTTGCCCCTGCTCTATAACATTGTATCTAAAATCGGTATGCCACATTGTATTTAGATTTCCATCAATGGCATTTTCTGCATAGAAAGGTCTTTTAGCATCTACGGATTGTGTAGAATAACTATCTATAGATAAATGAGAAACTGGAATATATTTTCGTGTATCTAATTGCTGATCGGCAGTGAAAGTATACTTAGCACTATCACTAGCCACTTGTGTATTTTGATAACTTGTTCTAACCTCTATAGTTTTATCTCCCGTTAAATTTGGAGAAGCATCATGGTAGGATGTCCACATTTCTTCTCCACTTAAACGCCACTCCATATCAAGAGTTGCTCCAACAATACGATTTTCTAAATCATTAGCATACAAATTACTTGGAAGAGTTCCTTTTGTAATTGCAATTGTAAAGATGTTTACTGGTTCCCCAAGAGGTAAAATATCAATTTTAATATCATCGTTTTCATTAATTTTTTCTGCTTCTTCTTTTGAAAGAACAATCGTATGGCTTTCTGGTGTTGCTCCAGTATTTAATGCAGCGGAGTAAGTATTTCCACCATCTAAACTATATTTGATATCAATTTGACTATATACTTCTGAAACTAAGATTTTCCCTATTGTTTCTCCCTTTTCATTTTTTTCAAAAGTAAAAGTGGCAAAAGGTTCATAATCTTTTCCTAAAAGTACATTGGCAATTTCCTTAGCAGCACCATATTGCAAAGTTTCATTTGCGGTTGCTTTTGATGCAAGTAGTAAAGCATCGTGTTCTTTTAAATTAATATCTAATTTATCTACATCATTCAAATATGGTTTAATAAGTTTTAATAAATCATACATTGCGTTAGGGTAATATGTATAAGAAGTGATAATTTTTTCTGCTAATTGATGCCATTCCTCACTTGTTTTATTAAGGATTTTATAATTTTGAATTAAATAATCATAACTATCTAAATTTAGATTTTCCACTTCCAATGCTTTTTTATAAACTTCGACTTTCATCCTTGTGTCTTCATAAGAATTGGCAAGTAAATTATAATAAAGGGATTCTTTATAATGATCATAATCATTTAGATTGGCTTGAGCAAGAACAAGATACCCAGCACTATTTCCGTGATTTGCCGCATTTTCATTTTGATCTGCAAATGGTTTATTGGCCCAATCAAATAGTAAACGATAACGTACTCCACCATACCATTTTGTCGAACTTCTTCCCCATCCAGACAAATTATTCATTAAATTCCATACTCCTTGATTTTGCTCATTTACAGAGTATGTAAAATATCCCTCGTGAGCAGGTTGGAAAAATCCGGTAGCAGGAATTCCATTCAAACGATTAAGAGAAGAAGCAAATCTTGATTGATTCCAACAAATTCCCCCATTTTCCATTGCCATCCAATATCTACTTTTATTGTCTGTTGCAAAAGGCACTCCATAAAGACTTAATCCATATTTTGTATCATATTTTTCTTTATTCGCAATATCATAATATTCTGGATGACTGTAATTAGGAGAAACGTATCTTACATAATATTGAATATTATATAAATCTTTATTTTTTAAAGTAGATTGATAATTTAACCAAAGTAGTTCATCATTACGAATAGACTCTTGCATAAGCATACGCATATGTTCTACGTGATATGTCTTGTACTGCTCTTTTATATTCGGTTCATAATTTTGTTTGCCAAATAAATCTTCATCATAAAGTTTTTTCATTAAACTGAAGCGCTCTACATAATCATAACTTGCCGACTGGGCACTAAAAGCCATTGGAGAATGAATAGTATCAGAACTATAAGCAGCAGCAAGTCCAATCATCATTTTTTGATAAACATAACCATCTTGAGTAGTTAAGCAATCCGAATATGTCGTATAAAGATCACTCAATACTTGCATAAATAAACTAGGATTTGAAAGTTCTCCCACTTCTATAGTTTGTTCTAAAATCTCATCTTGACTAAAAATCCAGTCTATCGTATTCTTATATTTTTCATCTTTTAGAATAGCATCTTGTAAATTCCAAAATCCCATTTTTCTTACAAATTCACGTTCCAAAATCAAGCGATAATTATTTTCATAGTTATATTGAGCATCTTTTGCTTTTAAAAGCGTATCATAGTAATCCACTTTATGAATTTGATCATAAAGCCCATCCATTTCAGAGTAACTAATAGAAGCAAGTTTAGCATCTGCTATAACCCCGTGGTCACTTCCATTTTCACCCGCTGGATCTACATAAATTTTTAAGTATTTATAACCAGATACATCTAAATCCACTAAAACGGCAGGACTTGTTCCTTTTAATACATCTGTTTTTTGAAGACTTGTCCAAGAAGAACCATCATTGGAAACAAATATTTCAAACCAAAGACTTCCATTAGAGCCTCTAGAGGCATCTACCCCTAATCTAGCAATAAAATGTGAATACATTGTAGATATATTTTCAATATTATATATAACTTGACCCTTAGCGTGTAAACCAATACCTTTAGAAAAAGAACGAACAACTCCATCTTCTATCAAGCGGATGGTATCTCCCTCAGGTGGCCTATCAATTTCAATATTATGACCACTCCAACCATTGTAGGACCACCCTTTTGTTGTAATATACTCTAAATCCGATAAATAGATAAAATCTTTCTCTGCTACACTATTTCCCACTTCATTTGTACTTTGTGTTGAAGAAATGACATTTGCCTCTAAAGCATCCAATCCATTTTGTGTAGAAAGAATAGATGTTCCTTTTGCTTGCAAATATACATTGTAATCCATTGCGACTAATAAACTACAAAATAAAAGTGCAGAAATAATCAGTAATTTAACTTTATTATATTTTATTCTTTCTTTCAAATTTTTCATAAACCCATCCCACTTATTGGTAAATTATTATATTTCTAAATCACCCAAAATGCAATACATTGTTGATTGATTCTCCTATTTCACTAATTCAGTTTTTTTGCTAAAGCATGCATTTCAAAAGAGAGATGTTTACTAGGAGGAGGCATCACTTTTTTAAAGGTGACGGAAGACATAAATCCCAAAACAAATGCTAAAATCATCTTTAAAGAATCTTTAGAAGTACCTTTTAAACAAATCCTTACCAATGCGGGACTTGAATATGAACTAATGAAACAAAAAATAAAGAATAATCAATTTCAAAAAATATATAATGTACAAACTGAAAAATGGGAAGATGTAAAACTTGCTTCCGTATTTGATTCTTACAATATTACCATAGAATCTTTAAAAAATGCAGTGTCTATTATGTTATTTACTACAACGAGTTTAGTAATTAACGAATACAAAAATAATACGAATAAAGAAAACGAGTATACTGAATTATAAAAGTATACTCGTTATTTTTTAAACCCATACTCGCTATATAAATTTCCGTTTAAATAATTTTCTATCATTATTTTTCTTGTATCTGCAATCTCTTTTGGTAATTTTTTAATTGGAAACCATTTTAAATCATTGCATTTATCGGGTTCCATAATTGTTGGAACACCTTCATATTGATCCGCATAAAAGGCAACTAATAAGTACTCGTCCTCTTCAAAATCACAATGAATGGTAAAACTATACTTTAAATCTTTTTTTTAAAAGCGTAATGCCAATTTCTTCTTTTGCTTCACGGATAACTGCTTCTTTTAACGTTTCTTTTTCTTCTAAATGCCCACAGCAAGAAATATCATATTTACCATCCAAAATTCCAGTATTTTGTCTTTTTTGAAGCAAAACATATTCTTGTTCTTCTTCTATTTTAGTAAGAATTAGAACAACGGCACATTTTATTTGAAATCTCTTTTTCATAAACATCACTACCATTTCACTATATTTTCATTAAAATAGTAATAAAAATTTTGTCTTCTAAATTTTGAATCATTGCAAATAGATTATAAGATTTTTCTACAATAAATAATTTTAACATTTCAATTACCATTGCCACTACCGAAAACTCCATAAATTGCTCTACATTGGCAGGAATAAAGGGAATATAATCTGGCTGTGTTTCTCCCGCCATAACAAATAAAGATAAAATGGCAAGAAACATAATAAGCCCTGCTAAATAATCCACAAGAGGACTTATAAAAGAAACTATAAATACTAGGCCAAAACAAATTCCTTTTAAAACTAGAAATACTAAAAAATTGAAAAATACCAAAACAGATTTTAGATATTTTTTAAAAACGCCATCTAACCCATTTTTTATATAATTGAAAAAGAATTCCCATTTCGTAACATATACATCTGCATAGTTATTTCGATATTCTTGCGTTTTTGAACTATAAGTTTCTTTTTTGTCATTAGAGAATTGTTTAGAGTGAGAAATATTTTCTAATAATGCATCATATTCTTTTCTTTTTTCAACATCTAAAAGAACTTCTTTTGCTTCATTTAAACTAACAATAATTTTATTGGCTTCTTCACTATTATTAACATCAGGATGATATTTCTTTACCATCTTTCTATAAGCCTCTTTAATTTCTTCTTTTGTCGCTTGTTTCTTTATTCCTAAAAGTTCATAAAAATCAATCATACTACGTACTCCTTAATTGGTAATAATTTTCTTAATTTATTCTAGCACACTCTAAATAAAATGAAAAAAAATAAATCTATATTTCTTTATTAAATTAGTTATAGAAAAACTCACATACTTATTCTAGATGTGAGTTAATTTTTTTAAATGGGGCGAAATGTGGGAATCGAACCCACGCATACCGGAGCCACAATCCGGCGTGTTAACCACTTCACCAATTCCGCCATAAGCAATACTAGAATAACAAATAATTGAATAAATTGCAAGAGTATATTATAATGGTAAAAGGATGTGATACTAATGATAACCCTGGATATTATCATAACCTTTGCAGAAGAGTTAATGGATACCATAGAAGATATTTCAAGTTTTTTTAGCAAATTATTTAATAGCATACATTCATTTTTAAATCGATTTATGCCTGATGAAGTGATTTTAATTTTTGGTATTCTTATTGCAGCCTTTATAGCGATATTAATTTTTAGGGCAGTTATAAACAAAAGATAAAAGAATAGTCAGCTTTGTAACTATTCTTTTTCAATGTATTCATTTAAAGGTTTTACTCTATATTTTAATTCAGACATTTCACTAGTAGAAACAAAACCACTTCTAGCATTGATAACATCTGGAATACGATTTACAATATCTGCACAAGTAAGTTCTACTGTACAAGGTTTATTAATAATCATTGTTGTACTTGGTTCACCTTCAATAGTCCAAGTATTAACATCAAATTCTTCGGAATTATAAACTTTTCCAATGCATTCTGCTTCAATTGTAATACCTTCTTCCGTAGTCGCGGTAACAACTGCACTCATACCAGTTGCATCTCCAGCTTTTACAGTCATTTGTAATGTACTAGATTCTATATCTTCACTATTGGTTTGGGGAACACACTTTTGATTAATACTTGTTAAATGAAGTCCTAACTTATCTATTAACCAACCTGCTACATTCCACATATAACTTGGTGCAAATTCACGATTTTGAATTAATTTTTCTCTTTCTTCTTCACTTATGTTATCAGCACTTGCAACATCGCGTTCAAACTCTTCTAAAGTAAGTCCAGCACCATGTGCACGAGCAAGAGCAATTCCATAATCTTCTACATTATAAGAACTACTTCCTTTAATCTTGGTAATTTTATGAGTAGAAGATGCTAAATTACTTATCAAATTTCCCCAAAAAATATCTTGGTATCCACAACCAGTTATTGTTACACCTCCTGCTTTTGCTAAACTATCAAGTTCTTTAAATAATGTTGGATTAGAGTTACTCGCAAAAAATGCTTCTTCACAAGTTGTAATGGCGTTTACATGACATTTTACTACAGTACGAAGAACATCTCCTAAATCATTTAATAAACTCATTGTAGTTACAATTGCAATATCTGGTTTTACTTCATTTAAACGTTCTTCTAAAGTAGAAATATCTTCTACTACAACATTTTTCTTATGCGTTTCCATAATAGAACCGATATCAGTACCAATGACTTCTTCGTTTACATCAAATGCTAAAACAACTTCTGCTCCCTTCTCTTCTGCATAACGCATCGTGTATTTACTCATCTTGCCACACCCAATTTGGGCTACTTTAATTTTTCTTTCCATATCTATACATTCCTTTCTATTCTTTTTTTATTTTCAAACTAAATCAGTATAGTACATAATTTCCTTATTTAAACTTTTTGCAAATTCTATCTCTTTTTGGGTACTATTTCCAATATAGTTATCTACATTTACTACTAAAATAGCATCTGATAGTTTAATTTTTTCCTTATGCATTTTATCAAACATTTCAAATTCTTCTTTAGTATAATCATCTTTACTTTTGTTAGGGTTAGCAGGATAAATTACTGTTAAAACACAATTCCCTTGTAATTCCATTTTTTCTGCTATTTCCATCATTTCACTTTGAAATTTCAAACTTCCACAAATCGTAATAATTTTCATATTTCACCTCTATTTAGTATCCTCTAAATCTACGTTTTCTTCACGAATCAAATCCGCAAATACTTCTTTAAATCTCGCAATTTCTTTTACTTTTGCATCCTCATATATATTTTTAGCATTACAAACGGCTTTATACACGTGTTTAATCTTTACTTCTTTTTCATTATCAAAAAGGGCATAACTAAAGGCATTGGCAAGGATTGTTAAACAAATATCTGGGTACCTTGCTGCGACTTCATAAACACGTTTATATTCATCGGTCATTTCAACTATAAAAGCCATAATTTTTTCTTTAATAAAGTCTGTATAATTAAGTTTTACTCCAATTTGCTTTTCTAACTTTGGGTAAGTTCCCATTAATATTTTTACAGTAGTTGGTTGGTCACTTTCTACAACCTCCACTTTTTGGAAACGTCTTAAGAAGGCACGATCACGTAAAATATATTGTTCATATTCTTCTGTTGTTGTTGCACCAACCATTTTAATAGCACCACGGTCAAGGCCTGATTTTAACATATTGGCAAAGTCTATTCCTCCGTTTTGAGCAGTATTTTTGTTAACTAATACATGGGTTTCATCAATAAACAAAATAGTTTTTTCGCGTTGTTCTAATTCTTTGACAAGCAAATCAATTCTATTTTCTACTTGTCCTTCACTAACACTAGAACCAAGTAAACTCGTAATATTAATTTTGATAAGTTCCCAACCCTTTAGGGCATCTGGAACCATTCCTCTTTGAATACGATAGGCAATTCCTTCTACAATTGCCGTTTTACCTATACCAGGTTTACCTACTAACAAGGCACTTTTTTCTGGAGTAAGCAAAATAAGCATACATTCCTTTATTTCCGCATCTCTTGCAATTGCTGGATCGGTAATAAATTCTTTCTGGGTAAAATTTTCACCATAACGTTCTATCATACTAATTTTTTCTTCATTCATAGTATCCACCATCATTATTGTATCACAACCAAAAAAGAAGATACAAAAATTGTTCTTCTTTTTTAAATTTATTTTACATTTCCGCGTAAAAATAAGGTTCACAATAACTTGGTAATTCTAAATTTTTTTCTTTAAGTTCTTTACATATATCTTCTAAGTTAGAACTATGTGTATGGAAATACTTTTTTTCATTTTCTAAAAGTTGTTTTTTTACTTCGCTACTAACATACACTTTTATTTCTACATTATCATAAGAAGTGGCTACAATTGTTTTCTTTTTTAAGTCTTCCACTAACTTATCAAAAAGTTCTTTAGAATAACGAAATTCTGTAACGCGATAATTTGTATATAAAATAGAATAATCATTATTTTTACGAATACTAGGCGTTGCAGTAATATGAAAATGAGTTTCATTATAACGATACACAATTTTAATTTGTTCTTTTAAAGAATCATCTATTTCTATATTTTGACTGTCGTATAAATTAGGATTTAATATCAAATCATCTTGCATAGCAAAAGTATATTCTTCTGTATGCATATCATCGTCTGCTTCACTATAGACAATCGTTGTACTTGCAAATTCCAGTGCACAAACTCCTGTACCTATTCCCAATAGGACAAAACTAATTAAAGAGGCAATTAATAGTGCACCTAATTTGTTCTTATGATCAAAAAGAAAGTTAAATAGAAAGATAAAGGCAATAATTCCTAACACAAATAAGGAAATCATAATCAAATAAATTCCAAAATACGTTACTCCTCGAATAAGAAGATATACCCCAACCCCTAGCGCCATAGCCATACCAACAAGGTAACAAACGACACCAAATAAGACAAACAACATAATAAATTTAATAAATAAAATACAGATTTTGGTTAAAGCATCAACAATTCCAAAACTTCGATGTTCTACACTTTTTTTAAAATCACGTTTTTCATTTACAATAGGTTCTTCCTTTTCTTTCTTATTTTTCTTTTTTTCTTGTACTGGTTCTTTTTCCTCTTTAAATGCACTTTCATATTCTTCGCTTAAATAACGGCTTTTAAATATTTTAATAAATAGAAGTATAGCAAAAATAAGATAAGCAAACTCCAAAATAAAATTCCAGATACCATATAAAATATGATAACTTGTAGTTCCAAGGGAAGCAAAAATATTTCTACCCATTCCTTCAATAATTTCAAATGGAATTTTACAAATTGCAATAATCAAAAAGATAAATACAAGTTCTATCACAAATTTTACGATTTCATTAAAACTCTTATGTGCAAATACAGATACAATTCTATCAAATATATTGATAAAACTATCAACTAGATTATTGATTCCATCGTGCTCCTTTTCGTTAGGATTTTTGATCTTATAAGCACTTAATAATTCTCCTGCTAATTCATCAATATCTCCCATTGATTTTACAGCTTCCTCTTCGCTAGAGCCTTTCTTAATTTTTTCTTCTATATATCCCTCATATTCTGAAATAATATCTTCAATTTCACTTTCTTCTAAAATAGATAACTTCTTACGTAATTTGTTTAAAAATGTTTCTTTACTCATTCTTTTCCACTCCCTTTAATAAAATCATTTACACTACTTGCAAACTTACACCATTCTTTTTTTTGTACTTTCGAGTGTTTTTTTCCCCGTGCAGTTATATGATAGTATTTTCGAATAGGACCCTCATTCGATTCTTCTAAATACGTTTCAAAATAACCTTCGTTAGTTAATCGCTTTAAAATGGGATAAATAGTTCCTTCATTGACATCCACTATTTTACTAACTTCTTCTACAAGTTCATAACCATACTTATCTTTTTTTTCTACAATTAACAACACTAGAAGTTCTAAAACACCCTTTTTAAACTGAGTATTTATATTTATCACCTCATAAGCCTATCTTACAATAAGTACTTGGTATTGTCAAGTACTAAACAAAAACTAATATTTTATCATTAAAAAGCAACCAACTAAACTTTTTGATTGCTAAAATATTTTTTTTATTTTGCATCACATTCACTTTTGCAACTACACCTAAAAAAAGCAAAATTTAGATGTAGTTGTCAAAAAATTTGTCTCTAATGAAACAAAGTGTTGGTGATGCTATTTAAAATTACTGTTATATAAATTAGTTATATCCACGGGAAATTTTGATTTGCATATATCTTTAGATTTCAATGCAGTACTTTGTATTAGTGAATAATTTAAAAATGTTTCACTTTGCTCTAAATAATCTATAGTATATTTTAATACTTTTTTATATTTAATTAGATTAAGATTATCTTGTAGATGCCTTGTTGAAAGCCCTCTAGCATTTTTTATGTATAGTTCTATTTCACCCATTAATGAATTTAATTCTCCTAAATGATATTCTTCTATCTTATGTTTTTTATGAGGTATTTGTTTTAAATTTAAACCATTATCTTTAGCAAATTTTTTATATGATACTTTGCTATCTGTTACAATTATTGAACCTTTTTCAACTTTATTACCTAAAGCTTTTTCTATCATTTTAGTAGATGCTGGTCCTAACCCAACCACTTTAATAATTATATTATCATAACTATCTATAGCTACTATAACACAAACTTGTTCTTTACTTATTCCTGGTTTTCTATCTTCAAAACCATTTCTTCGAGATTTTCTTGGCATATTTTCTTTTCTAGTTCCTTTAAAACTTAATCTAATATATTTTTCATCTGCTTGTATAACTTCTTTTAATACAACATCTTTCTCAAAGCTATTTAAAGTATTCATTATCTTTGATTTGATATTATAAACTTGTCTTTCTGATAATCCAACTTCACTTGCTATATTTCTTATAGTTTTATTATCAATAATATCTTTCATAATTATTTTTAATTAATTATAATTCAATTTTGAATGATAAATAATACTTTGAAAATTAACTGTAAATACTTTTTTACAACTTTTGCATTGATATCTTTGAGTTCCATCTTTATGACCATATTTTATAATTTTTGTAGATTTACAATTAGGACAATTTTTAATTCTATTTCTAATCTGATACTTTTGATTAGTTTCTTTCTTAACACCCAATTCTAGCAATAACTGTTCTGATTGTTTTTTAATTTTAATTAGTTCATTTGGCAACATTTCGTTTAAATTCATATTTTAAAAAATAACCTTTATTGGATAACTTGTTAAGAACTTATATTGCTAGATACAAATTCAAGTTACCCAATAAGGGTTACCTTTCAGTTCTTTTTTTGTATCTAGCATACATATTATATCATCAAAGTTATAATTCCACCAACACTTTGTTTCATTAGAGACAAAAATTTAACCTATGATTTACCGCAATAAAAAACAACCATACGGATATTTTCGCTTTTTTCCGTATGATTGTAATAAAATTTATTCCGTTCTAAGTGCAATAACTGGGTCTTTCTTACTTGCAATTTTAGCAGGTAATGCCCCACCTATTAGTGTTAAAATTAAACTAACCATAATTAAGATAATTGCATGTAGTGGGTTTAATACTGCTACATTTTTTAAATCTGTCAAATTATAAAGAACTTGGTTAGCAGGAATTAAAAGCAAACGTGTAATAATAATTCCTAAAATACCACTAGAAATACCAATAATAAATGTTTCTGCATTAAATACGCGAGAAATATCTTTTTTACGTGCTCCTAAGCTTCTTAAAATACCAATTTCTTTTGTTCGCTCAAGAACAGAAATATACATAATAATACCAATCATTATAGAAGAAACAATTAATGAAATAGCACTAAAAGCAACTAGAACAATTGTAATGGCATCCATAATATTTCCAGATAAGGAAGAAATCATTTCTGCTTGATCCGTATAAACAACTTGTTCATCCAACTCTTTTCCCTCATTATAGGCATCCAGATAATTTAAAAGTTCCTCTTTAGCATTAAAATCTCTTGGATAAACCATTATAGTAAAAGGAACAACATCTGCACCTAAATAGGCAAGAACTTGATTTTTTGCTTCTATTCCTTCTTCTGTATCTACATCAAATGCTTCTCCTGTTAACAAATTATAATCAACTTTTTCTTGTTCTTTTACAATTTTAGAATTTTTATTCATTGAAATTACATAATCTAAAAATTTTTCAGTATACGTTAAACCAGAAGATTGAACGAATGAAGGGAAATCTTCTTTCAAACGAATGATTCCAACTACTTTCAAAGTAAGTGCCTTATCACTATTGTACAATTGTTCCAAATCAGAATGAATAGTAAAATAATTTCCTACTTGATCATAATAATCATCATTTAAAATAAGTTTCATTTGACTATTTAAAATTGTATCGAAAGAAATACTTTCCTGATTCTTATCTAAATTTAGAGCTTCTAAGATATCTTCTGTAACATGATTTTTACTATCTACAATTAAAACAAGTTCATCAATTTCCTTTGCTTCTCTACCTGCCAAAATATCATATTTTTCTTCTATCACACTTTCATGGTTTTCATCTAATTTTTTTGGTAGACTTCCCATACTTCCACCTATTGATAACATCTTGACTTTACCATCAATACGATTCAGTAAATTAATACCTGTATAACGATAATAAGATATTCCACTTACAATATCTGCATTTGCATTTTCTAAATAAGTTAAATAATCTTTCGTAATATTATTCTTATGTGTCACCTTGTCTTCCATTGTTTTTTCAGGAATAATGTATTGTACATTTGGGTAATCTTCTTCACTTGTAGTCATGGTATTTTGCATTTCAGATACCGTTTCCTCATCTAAATTCATTGCTTGTTCACTAATTACAATTGGCATAGAAGAAAGTGTATTTCGTTCAAATATATCAACTTGCCTATCAAACCCATTGGATAAGGAAAGAATACAAGCAATTCCAATAATGCCAATACTAGATGCAAACGCTGTTAGAAATGTTCTACCTTTTTTTGTTTTAATATTGTTTAAGCTTAATTTTAGAGCTGCGATAAATCCCATTGATGTTCTTTTGATTTTGTATTCTTTTTCATTTTTTTCTGATTCTTTAATTGGATTAGAATCACTTAATATTTCTCCATCACGCATTTCAATAACACGATTTGCATAATTTTTAGCAAGTTCTGGATTGTGTGTAACCATAATGACAAGTTTATCTTTGGCAATTTCTTTAATTAGTTCCATAATTTGAACACTTGTTTTTGTATCCAAAGCCCCTGTCGGCTCATCTGCTAAAATAATATCGGGGTCATTCGCTAGTGCCCTTGCAATTGCCACCCTTTGCATTTGTCCACCA
>CAZIDI010000003.1:0-25892 GCA_964537805.1 uncultured Muribaculaceae bacterium
TTTGTTTATTTGTATTTTTTTACATTTGCTTCCCCACCAAAAGATGTAGAACCAAGAAAGTTAAAAAAGACTTTCTTTTTTTATGAAAAATTGCATATATTAAAATAACAAAAAGTTATTGAAAAAATGTATACAAGACTTTTTGTTAGAAATTTAGTATAATATATATAATAATAGAAATTTTAAAGAAGATGGATATGATGAAAAGAATTTCATTTAATAATCGTTCCTATTTAAGAAATGGTGTTCAAAGAATAGAAATTGAAGATGAAAATCTAAAATTTATAAATGGTTTAGCCATTGCCAAAGCCAAAGTACATTGTGCAACCTTGGAAAAGAATTATAGTTTTTATAAGCCGAAAGTATTTACTTATTTTTGTGAAGGCCTTGTGAATGAAAATTATGAAGAAGCATTTTTTGCAAAGTATGAAAATGAGCAATCAAAGTATTTAATGTTTTGTGAAAAAAACAAAAAAATTGTTCGTTTTGGAACCAATGATTATATTGTAGAACGTTTAGAAAAAATACAAGGAAAATTAGAAAAAAGGTATACGCATTTGAAAGTCATCGATGGAAAAATATTTATGATTAAAGAAAATATAAAAGATTTTTCTTTAACTTTTATGGAAGATATTGCTATTTTAAATCATCAATTTTATATTGTTTCGGTTGGAAAGTTTTTTGGCCCTAAATTTTTATTTTTAAAAGAAGATCCTAATAAAGTAGGAGAATTTATAGTAATGGATAAAATCGCTATCTCTGGAGAAAACGAATTTCCTGTTTATGATGTACTTACCTATCGAATCGATAATCACTTAAAGCTAACTTCTTTTGTTTATTCTTTAATAGAAGGAAATAGCCCTTTATTTATAGATTCTACTGATAGCCATAAAATTCGTGAAGAACGAATAGAAACATTGAAAAAGAAAAAATGGCAGTTTTTACAAGCACTTCCAGATTCTTTAGCTGTTAATAAGCTTTCTATTACAAGTATTCCAAGTTTGTTTATTCGTGAGAATCAGTTTTTTTCATCTTCTACTGCAAAGCCATTTGGACCAGAATTTATTTATTTAAAAGAAGATTCTAATAAAGCAGGAGAGTTTATTGTGATTGATAAAATAGTTGTATCAACTTTAAATAAAAAAAATAATTTTCCAATAGTTGACGTCTTAACATTTCGAATGAATAAGGATTTTCAAGTGTTGTCTACTCCTGTTTCTTTACTTGAAGAGGGTAGCCTTTATTTTTCTACTAATCAATATGAAAAAATAAGGGAAGAAAGAACAAAAGAGTTGATAGAAAAAAGAGATGCTTTTTTTGAAAAAATGGATTCTCTTGCAAATGCTTTTAATTGTGAAAACTTACACCGGTAAGTTTTTTTCTACTTCTAAAATTCATATAGTTATATAGGTGAGGCGTATGCATTTATATAAAACGATGAAAAACTTTTTAATGGATTTTGATTATTATATAGATATTTATGAAAATAAGATTCATGTTTTTAATTATATTGATATAGAAAAACTAACCGATACTGAAATCAAACTTGCTATGCCCAATTTTTCTCTTGCTTTAACGGGAATGTCTTTTGCGGTCAAAAGGCTTGAAAAAAGAGAAATTTTAATAGAGGGTATTTTAGAAGATGTGAGGATTGTAAGATGAAGTTAAAACATTATATCTATATTAAATGTAAAGTACGTAACAAAAATAGAATTCTTGTAAAATTATATAAAAATAGAATTAATGTTTATGATGTATACAAAAAGGGGGATGACTTATACTTAAAAGTGCTAGAAAGTGATTATGAAAAAATAAAAAAACAAATTGTTACTGCTAAGTTTTATTATGTTACAGATACTGGAATGTATCGAATAAAAAAAAGGATTACGCCTTTAAAGATATTTGCTATTGCTCTTTTTCTTTTTTGTGCTAATTTTTTTAGCAACGTTATCGTAAAAGTGAATGTAATTCATTCCAATAAAGAAATTCGAGATTTAGTAAGCAAAGCACTAGATAACGAAGGAATTCACGTATGGAGTTTTAAAAAAGACTATGCAACTTTACAAGGTATTAAAGAAAAAATTTTAAATACGTATAAAGATCGTTTGGAATGGATAGAAATTGAAAGTGTTGGTATGACTTATGTTGTTCGTATTGAAGAGAGAATTATCAATCATTTTAATGAAGAAAATAAATTTTGTCATATTATTGCAAGTAAAAGTGGTATTATGGATTCCATTACCAGTACTAAGGGTGAAATTCTAGTGCATGAGGGGCAGTATGTAAAAGAAGGAGATATTTTAATTAGTGGGGAAGTGAAATTCAACGAAGAAGTGAAAGAAAATGTATGTGCTAGTGGCCAAGCTTACGCCGAAGTATGGTATGAAACACACGTATCTTTGCCAGTAGAATATGTAATCAAAGAAAGAACTGGTAAAAAAAGGTGGAATCTTAGTTTTGAATCTGATAGTGGGAAATATAAAATTTTAAGAAGTCGACTTTCGACATTTGAAACAGATAGCAAAGTTTTATTTCGTTTTTTTAACTTTACTTTTTACTTGGATACAGAATATGAAACTTTAGAAACAAAGAATCAATATAATTTAGAATCAGGAACAAAAATGGCTTTAGAACTGGCAGATGAAAAAATCCAAACAAAATTTCAAGAAGCAGAGAAAATAAAAATGCGAAAAGTTTTGAAAAATGCACTAAATGATAGTACAATAGATGTAGATGTATTCTATTCGGTGATTGAAAATATTTCACAAGTAGAGGAATACACCGTAATAACAGAAGAAGAGGGAAGTTAGATGATCGTAGATACTTTATCTAGTGCTATAAGGGATATTTGGCCAATGCTTGTTATATTTTTAGTTGTTTTAATTGCTATACGTTTATCCTATATAAAAATTAATCACGAAAAATTTATATTTTATAAGGAATTTTTAAATTTAATTTTTATTGTGTACGTTTTATTATTATTTCAACTTTTAACCAGTACGGAAATGAATACTAATAGTGGACTAAATATTGTACCATTTACTGAAATCTTCCGTTATGAAATCGGAAGTAAATGGTTTATCTTTAATGTGATTGGCAATATAGTGATATTTATTCCTTTTGGGTATTTTGTTTCAGGGTATGTAAAAGCAAATAAAGTATCGCACATTTTATTGATTAGTTTGGTTACAAGTCTAACGGTGGAACTTGTTCAACTAAAAATTGGTCGTTCATTCGATATTGATGACATCTTATTAAATGTAGTAGGAAGTATTTTAGGATTTCTTTTGTATATTGGACTTACGGCGATAAAGAAACATTTACCAAGATTTTTTCAAAGTGATTTATTTTATAATCTTTTTTGTGTTCTTTTGTTTATTGTGGCTTTCCTTTATTTTACAAGAACAATTGGGCTTAGGTGGTTTTGATGGAGTATAGTATTAATAATTTATATGGATATAAAGAGGATTATCGTTATTTAAAAAAAGTGATTAAAAGAACTTTAAAAGAAGAAAAGGTAAAAAAATGTGTTTTTTCCATTACTTTTGTTTCGGAAGAAGAAATTAAAGACATAAATAAAAATTATCGTGGCATTGATAAAGTAACCGATGTTATTTCTTTTGCTTTTGAGGATGCAAATAGCATAAAAAAAGAAATGATTCGCGTATTAGGAGATATTTATATTTGTATTCCAAGAATGCTAGAACAAGCAAAAACATATGGACATTCTCCAAAAAGAGAGTTATCCTTTTTAGTGGTACATGGACTTCTTCATTTGCTTGGGTATGATCACCAAACAAAAGAGGAAGAAAGTATTATGTTTACAAAGCAGGAGTTGATTTTAAATGCCTCAAATATCAAGAGATGACATAAAGAAAAAAGGAATAATGCGTTTTTTTCATAGTATTAAGTATTCTTTGGAAGGATTATTATACGCGTATCGTTATGAACAAAGTTTATGGATTCACGCTATTGCAACGATTTTTTCTATTTGTTTAGGAATTATTTTTCAAATTAAGTTATCGGAGTGGGCGATTGTTTTTATCGCCCTTGGCGTGATTTTAGGAATGGAACTTATTAATACGGCAATCGAAGCAGCTGTAGATTTAGTTACTCTAGAGCGCCATCCGCTTGCTAAAATTGCCAAAGATTGTGGAAGTGCCGCTAGTTTTATTATGAGTTTGGTTGCCATTGTCATTTGTTTATTTGTTTTTGGTCCTTATTTTATGAAAATATTTACAATGTAGGAGTTAAAGTATGAAAAGTGGATTTGTTAGTATCATTGGTAGACCCAATGTTGGAAAAAGTACCTTATTGAATGCTCTTGTAAATGCCCATGTTGCGATTACAAGTGATAAAGCCCAAACAACAAGAAATGTGATTCAAGGAATCTATAATGAAGAAGATACCCAAATTGTTTTTGTCGATACCCCCGGAATTCATAAACCACAAAGTAAGTTGGGAAAAATTTTAAATAAGCAAGCCTTGTCTTTGATTCACGATGTCGATGCGATTTTGTTTTTAGTGGATGCCTCTCAAACTTTAGGTGGGGGAGATAAATTTATTTTAGAGTGCCTTAAAAATTCAGATGTTCCTGTAATTTTGGTTTTAAATAAAATTGATAAAATTAAGAACGAAGAAATTTTAAGTGTTATTGATACTTATAAAGATTTATTTCCTTTTGCAGATATTGTTCCTATTAGTGCTATAAAAAATGATAATTTGGATTGTTTAGTCAAAGTAATTAAGAAATATTTAAAAGACAATGTCAAATATTTTGATGATGATATGATTACCAGTAATAGTACTTATTTTATGATAAGTGAAATTGTAAGAGAGAAACTTTTAGATGTAACAATTGAAGAAGTACCTCATTGTTTAACTTGCGTTACTACTTATTATGAAGAAAAAGAACGTGTTACTTTAGTGGGAGTAGAAATTATTGTAGAGCGAGATTCGATTAAAAAAATTGTGATTGGAAAAAATGGAGAACGCTTAAAAACGGTGGGTTCTTTGGCTCGGAAAGATATAGAAAAATTACTAAATAAAAGGGTATATTTAGACCTTTATGTGAAAACAATAAAGAAATGGCGCGAAAAAGAAAAAGTCTTACACGAACTTGGATTTAATGAAGATGAATAAAATTTAGAAAAAATCCTCAATATAGAGTTAGAAAGATTGAGGATTGATGAGAATGAATAAAAAAGAAGCGTGGAATAAATTTAAAAAAAGTGGCAAAGTAGAAGATTACTTAGTCTACGCCAGTAAAAAGAGTGATAGTAATGATTACAAAAGTAGAAGGAATGATAATTAACGAAACTCCTTATGGAGATACGTCTAAAATTATTCAAATTTATACTCGCGAATACGGCATTATTGGGGTAATGTGTAAAGGTGTTAAAACGGTGAAAAGCCGTCTTCGAGCCTTAACCATAAAATTTACTTATGGTTCTTTTTATATTTATTATAAAGAAGACAAATTATCTATTTTAAAAGATGTCGACGTAATAGATGACTTTAAAACGATTAAAAATGATATTCTTTTGATTAGTTATTTGAATTATATAACAGACCTTACAACCCAAGTGTATAAGCAAAGCAATGACTCTAATTTATATGATTTATACCTTTCTAGTATAAAGAAAATCAATGTAGGATTAAATCCACTTGTGATTACCAATATTTTAGAACTTAAGTATTTACCTCTTTTAGGGGTTGGGTTAGAACTAGATGCTTGTATTTTGTGTGGAAATAAAACGAATATTGTAACACTCGATGCAGATGAGGGCGGTTATATTTGTAAAAATTGTTATACAAATCAAATCCTAGTAAGTAGTAAAACCGTTAAGTTAGTTAGAATGTATTACTATGTGGAAATTGATTCTATAACAGAATTAAAGATTAGCGATGAAGTGGTAAAAGAAATTAATTTTTTTATTAATCGTTACTATGAAAGATATACGGGATTGTATTTGAAGAGTAAGAAATTTTTGTTAAAGATGCTTGCTTTGTAATTTTAAAGATTTGTAAAAAGTTTTTTGAAAATGAAAGAAGATTTAGACAATTTACAAGAAGAGATTGCTTTGTTTGTGCTAGATATTCAAAAAGAGCAATTCAAAAGAAATTTAGCAAAAAAAGAGAATTTTTTCTAATTTTGTTAAAAGTAAGTCCAATTTGGTGAATTGGTCTTTTCTTTTGGAAAATTGGAGTTTAAAAAAGGCAAATTGAGGCTTCAATTTGCCAAATTAGCAATTTGCATTAGTTTATCACTTATTATATAGTGAACTTGCGAGATGCAAAAACAGGTGTGTTTGCCACTTAAAATCTAAATAAGGAGGAAAAGTGGTCATATGAAAAAAGTTGTTAAATACGATATCCTTAAAAAAGATATTCTTATACTATTGCTTTTTGTGATAATAATTTTGTCAATCATATTTGATTAAAATCTATGGGGTTTTGGTTGAAATTTGAGAGGTAAAATTAAAAATAACACCACCCTTAAAAGGGATGGTGCTTACTAATCTTTTGGCAAGCACTAAACTTTAGTGTCTCGCTTAAATTAAGTTTAATATAGTTTTCAATAAATGTAAAGAAAATTTGAGAATATGGGTAAGTATAAGAACGATTACTACTTGTATTTTTTTTAGTGTTCGCATATAATTTAGTTATACAAGCGATGAAGAGTGATGGAAAAACTTGGAGCTATATAAAAAAGAGAGATTCACTAAAGAATAAGTAGGGTGGAACCGCGGATATTTTTTCGTCCCTATGCTTTGTTCTTTAGTGTTTTTAATTTTAGGAGGAAATAATATGAATAATAAGATTACAATGGATGAATTAGTTAATTATTGCAAGCAATATGGTTTCATTTTTCAAGGAAGTGAAATTTATGGAGGACTATCGAATACTTGGGATTATGGAAGCCTTGGAAGAGAATTAAAGAATAATATTAAAAATGCTTGGTGGAAACGTTTTATTCAAGAAAATTTGTACAATTATGGACTTGATTCTGCTATTCTTATGAATCCAGAAGTTTGGGTAGCAAGTGGACATGTTGCATCATTCGCAGACCCTTTAATAGATTGTAAAAAATGTAAATCCAGAGAACGTGCAGACAAATTAATAGAAGATTTTACTAAAGGTGCTGAAACCGGAGATGGATGGGATAATAGGAAATTAGAAGCCTATATAAAAGAACATCATATTCCTTGCCCTAAATGTGGAGCGTGTGATTTTACGTCTATTCGTAAATTTAATTTACTATTTGAAACCCATCAAGGCGTTACAGAAGATACCAAAAGCAAAGTTTATTTACGTGGTGAAACTGCGCAAGGAATATTTGTAAATTTTTTAAATGTTCAAAGAAGTATGCGTGCTAAAGTACCATTTGGAATTGGGCAAATAGGAAAAAGTTTCCGTAACGAAATTACTCCTGGTAACTTTATTTTTAGAACCCGTGAATTTGAACAAATGGAATTAGAATTTTTCTGTAAACCAAATACCGATTTAGAATGGTTTGGCTATTGGAAAAATTATTGTTTAGATTTTTTAAAAGATTTAGGCTTAAAGAAAGAAAATTTAAGATATAGAGATCACGCCAAAGAAGAATTATCTTTTTATAGTAAAGCCACTACCGATATTGAATTTCTATTTCCAATGGGATGGGGAGAATTATGGGGGATTGCTGATCGAACGGATTATGATTTAGGAGTTCATATGGAACACTCTAAAGTAGATTTACGTTATTTAGACCCAGAGACAAACGAAAAATACTTACCATTTGTTATCGAACCTTCTGTTGGAGTAGATCGCTTATTTTTGGCCGTTTTAACAAGTGCTTACCATAAAGAACTACTCGAAAATGGGGAAGAAAGGGAAGTTTTAAAAATACATCCTTATTTGGCTCCTAACAAAGTAACGATTTTACCCTTAATTAAAAAAATACACGGAAAAAAGGCCGAATCTCTTTATGCAAAGTTATGTAAGGATTTTCAATGTAGTTATGATGAATCTGGTTCAATTGGAAAACGTTATAGAAGAAGTGATGCCGTTGGAACACCATTTTGTATTACCGTAGATGATGAAACTTTAGAAAATAATATAGTAACTCTTAGAGATCGTGATACAATGGAACAAATTAAGTTAGATATACAAGATGTTTCAAAATATATACAATCTAAAATCAGTTTTTAATAGAAAATAAGAAGGAAATTTGTTTTTTCTTCCTTTTTTTATAAGATAATACAACTTCTAATTGAAAAAATAGAAATTCTTTGTTATGATTAAATAGTAAAATAATAGAGGGAAAAGAGGATAATTATGGCATTTAATAAATTAAAAAAAATATTTTCAGATGATGATGATAATTTAGTAGGTACAGAAGATGAGTATTATGCAGTAAGTGAAGATGAAGCCTTAAAAGAAGCCGATAAAACGGGAAATAAAATGATTTTGATGGAGCCTCGTGCTTATTCAGAAAGCCAACAAATTGCAGATCATTTAAAAAATAGAAATACTGTAGTAGTAAATTTAAAAAGAGTAACGGCTTCCCAAGCCAAAAGAATTATTGACTTTTTAAGTGGTTGTGTATATTCTATTGGTGGAAAAATGCAAAATATAGGAGTAGGAATCTATTTATGTACTCCTAAAAATGTAAATATTCAAGGAAAAATATCTAACGATAATGAAAAAACAAAAAATGATGATGATTCTGAAATAGAGTGGTAGAATATTTAAAAAACTTAAAAGATTTGAGGTGAGGTATGAAGAAGTTTAGTACAAGTATATTTGGCTTTAACAAACAAGAAGTAAGGGATTTTGTAAAAGAATATACGGTGGAATATGAAAATATGTTAAATAAATTAAAAAATCAAGATGTAGAAATAGAAAACTTAAAAACAAGTTTAACCAAATACCAAAACTTAGAAGAAACTTTAAATAAAACGATATTAATTGCAGAAGATACCTCAAATCAAATTAAAAGAATGGCTCGTGAAGAGGGGAAAAACATTGTAGAAGAAGCCAAGAGAAATGGTTCTCGGATTATTAATGATGCTTTAATAAAAGCAAACGAAATTGAAAGAGATGCGGAAGAGTTACAAAGACGTGTTGTAAACTTTAAAAGAAAGTTTAAACAAGCTATTGAAACGGAAGTAGAAGTGATAGATGAAATAGCAGATAAGTATTGATGCTATTTTTTTCTTGTGTTATAATAGGCCACGTGATGAAATTATGCCTATATTTACAGAAAAAACTGTTTTTTTAGAATTACAAGATAAAGTAGAAATAACAAAAGAGTATGCAGAAAAAATAAATATTGATTATGAGATGATTAAAAAAGGAAGATACCAAAATTGGTATATGGTAAATGATGAAAATTATTATGGTAAGATTTTAAATGATAAAGAGATTTTAAATTATTTATTATGTGAAAAAATCGCTAATTCTATCTATAAATTGCAAACTGCCCATTTTATACCTGCAAAGATAGGATATAAAACGGGGCTAGCCTCTTTAAATTTTCGCAAGTCTGATAAAAATTATTTTTATGCGAATCAAGATTATTTTCCTTTTGATAATCCTAATGATACATTTCCTTATTTAGAACAATTTTTTTCTTTATCTCATCATAATCACTATCAAAAATTAATAAATGATTTATTAAAACTAATTTCTTTTCATATTTATACTGGATTAAGAGATTTAATTGATTGTAATTTATTATTTCAAAAGGAAGCCGAAGAATTTTCATTGTCACCTCTTTATGATTTTGACTTTGCTTTTGAAAATGGAACCCTCAAAAATTATCATTATAAATCAAGTATTTGTCATTTTGATTTACCTAGTGAAGCATTAGATAAATTATTAGAATCATATCCAAACTTTAGAAAGTATTTACTTTTTATTTTTACGATTGATATGAAACAACTTTTAGAAGAAATAGAACAAGAATATTATTTTGATATTAATGAACTTTATAAAAGTTATTACTTAAAACAAGATAAAATAAAAAAGGATTTTATAAAAACTTTACATTTATAAATCCTTTTTGTTTTTAATAAATTCTTTTAACATTTTTGTTAAGGCTCTTTTTTCAATTCGAGAGACATAACTACGAGAAATGTGTAGTTCTTTGGCAATTTCTTTTTGGGTTTTTTCCCGTTGGTTTAGTAAGCCATAGCGTTTGATAATAATTTCTTTTTCTCTTTCATTTAGTAGATTTAAATATTCACTTAAATCTTTAATGTTGTCTTTTGTATGAATAACTTCAGCAAAATCAGTGGTATTATCCTTTAAAACATCCATTAAACTAACTTCATTTCCATCTTTATCATAGCCAATGGAATCATTTAAAGATACATCACTTTCTCTTTTTTTGTTGCTTCTAAAATACATTAAGATTTCATTTTCAATACACCTAGCCGCGTAGGTGGTAATTTTGGTTTTTTTAGAATCATTGTAGGAATCGATTCCTTTAATAAGACCAATGGTACCAATGCTGATTAAATCATCTTGGTTTATGGATTTACTTTCAAACTTTTTTACTATATGGGCAACAAGTCGTAAGTTTCTTTCAATTAAGGTATTTCTTGCTTCTTTATCTCCATTTTGCATTTTTTGTATTGCAATTTTTTCTTCTTCTTCACTTAGAGGCTCTGGGAATACATTATTAGAATAACTTCCCGTGAAAAAAAGCATATCTTTGATTAAATTTAAAATCGTAAAAAACATATTACACTTCCTTAATTAATTATAATTTTATATTTATTGATTTATGATAAAAAGAATGGACTTTTATGTTATACAATTATTAGAATAATTAGATTTTGGAGGTATGTGTATGAATAGTAGAGAAATTTTAGAAAAAGTAAAAAATATGACAGTAGAGGAACAAAGAAATTTATCTTTTGAAGAAATAGCTGAATATGTAAAAAAACTTACTACAGATGAAATTATTGAACTTAGTAATATTATTGGATATCCAGTGTTTATCAGACTTTGTATGGGAGATTTAAAACATAAATTTGTTTTGTTACAAGATGGTGCTGCTGCAATCATTGTCAATGAAAAGGGACAAATTTTAATGCAAAGTAGAGCAGATAGAGATAAATGGGGACTTCCGGGTGGTTGCAAGAACTAGGAGAAAGTTTTAAAGATACAATTATTCGAGAAGTAAAAGAAGAAACAAGTGTATTAGAAAGTGACTTAGAGTTGATTGATATTGTTTCTGGAGCCATTAGAAGGAATGATTATCCAAATGGTGACGTAGTCATTAATAACACGGCTTTGTATTGTATTAAAAATTATACTGGAGAACTAAAATGGGATAAAGAATCTAAGGATATGAATTTTTTTGATTTAGATAATTTACCAAAAAATCAAAATGACCCAGATTTAATTGATATACATATAGAAAATTGCTTAGAAAATGAATGAAGCAAATACTTTTGAATAAGAAGAAATTGAAGAAGAGTAACAATCTGAATGGATTGTTCTTTTTTTAACAAACTTTTGCTAATATTTAAGAGTGTTCTATGATATACTTAAAGTACGAGGTGTTTAAGATGGAGAAATTTATTCCTGATATTTATCAAAAGAGTATTTTTGCTATTGATTATGAAAAGTTAAAAAATAGGGGAATAAAGTGTATCCTATTTGATTTAGATAATACTATTGCTCCTATTAATATTGAAAGCCCAAGTAAAGAGATTAAAGATTTATTTGCAGATATTGAACTTTTAGGAATTAAAGTAATTATTCTTTCTAATTCCGGAAAAGCTCGTGTTCGCCCCTTTAAAGAGGGATTAAATGTGGATTCTAGTTTTAATAGTCGTAAACCCTTTAAAGGAAAATATAAAAAAGTGATGGAGATTTATAACTTTAAAGATAATGAAATAGCTTGTGTAGGGGACCAACTCTTAACAGATGTTTTTGGAGCCAACCGTATGGGATTTGTCAGTATTTTAGTAAATCCAATTAGCAATAGGGATTTATTTGGAACCAAGATTAATCGTATTTTTGAAAGAAGAATATTTAAAAAATTAGAACATCAAGGATTATTTAAAAAAGGGGAATATTATGAATAGATGTATGGGTTGCGGGGCAGTTTTACAAGCAACTGATTCAGAAAAAATTGGGTACATTCCAAAAGAAAAATTAAAGAATAGTGAACTATGTGAACGATGTTTTCGCCTTATTCATTATAACGATTTAAAATGGGTAGAACTTTCTAGTCAAGATATTTTGAATGTGGTAAATAAAAAAGGAACTTATGCATTTTTTTTAGTCGATTTATTAAATATCAATGATGAAGTTTTAAATACATTTAAGAAAATCAAAATCCCAAAAACTTTGGTTGTTAGTAAAGTGGACTATATTCCTAAATATATAAAGAAAGATAAGATTAAAATTTGGTTGAAAGAAGAATATAAAATAGAAGAGGAAATCTTCTTTCTAAGTGCTACTAAGAATATAAATGTGAGTGCTATTTTAAATACCTTACAAAAAGTTGGAAAAAAGTCGGCTTATTTACTTGGCTATACGAATTCTGGCAAAAGTACGCTTGTAAATTGTTTAAAAGAGGATGCGAATGTAACAGCAAGTTTTGCACCAAATACAACCATAGATTATATTAAGATTCCCTTAGAAGATGGTTACTTTTTAATCGATAGTCCAGGCTTTCAATACCAAAATCCTATTTATGAAAGAAATGTTTCACTTATTAAGAAATTGAATCCCAAAACTTTTTTAAAGCCGATTACCTATCAATTAAAAAAGGGGACAAGCCTTATGATAGAAGATTTTTTGCGGATTGAAAATGTAAGTGAAAAATGCAATTTGACTATCTATATGAGTAACTTATTGGATATTAAAAAAGTATATGAAAAAAATGAATTTGGGAAAGAATTTCCTAAGATGGAGATAAGTATAAATAAGAATGAAGATCTTGTTGTACAAGGTTTAGGGTTTTTCAATATCAAAAGCAATTGTACATTAAAGATATATTGTAAGAACAAAGAATGGATAACAAAACGAAAATCGTTTTTTGAAAGGTAGTAATAGATATGAGTAAAATTCAAGTAATGAGTGAAGCACTTGCTAATAAAATTGCAGCAGGAGAAGTGGTTGAAAAAATTTCGAGTGTTGTAAAAGAACTTTGTGAGAATAGTATTGATGCCCATGCTGGGAATATTATCGTTGCATTAGAAGATGGTGGCTTTAAATCGATTGAAGTTATGGATGATGGAGATGGGATGGATCGAAAAGATGCCGCTCTTGCTTTTTCTCGTCACGCAACCAGTAAACTTTTACGCGATGATGATTTGTTTTTTATTGATACATTAGGATTTCGTGGAGAGGCACTTCCTTCTATTGCTAGCGTAAGTAAAGTTGTTTTAAAAACTTGTGCAGGTGAGGTTGGGACTCTTTTAGAATTAAAAGGAGGAAAAGAGGAAAAAGTAGAAGATGCAGATGCAAGAAAGGGAACAAGCATCAAAGTAACGGATTTGTTTTACAATACTCCTGCAAGACTTAAGTATTTAAAAAGTGAAGCAAGTGAACTAGCCAGTTGTGTTTCTTTAATGGAACGTCTTGCTCTTTCTCACGAACATATTGCTTTTACATTAACGAATAACGAAAAAGTATTAGTACGTACAACGGGAAGTGGGAATTTACATAAATGCATTCACGAAATTTATGGACTTAATGTTTCTTCTAAGATGATAGAAGTCAGGGCCAGTAATGATGATTTTGATGTATATGGATATGTGTGTAAACCGGAAATACTAAAATCCAATCGTAATCATTTTATTACAATGGTGAATGATAGGGTCATAAAAAACTACGAGATTAATCGGGCAATCAACGATGCTTATTATACGTATAAACCAGATATTAAATTTCCTATTGTGATTTTAAAAATTAATACTGATCCTACTTTAATTGATGTAAACATTCATCCTACAAAACAAGATATTAAATTAACGAAAATCACTGAATTATATGATTTAATCTACAATACAATTAAAGATGCTTTATATAAAACATTGTTAATTCCCAATGCAGTAAAAAAACCAGAATATAATGAAATTAAAGACAATTACGTCGAGCATTTTGTTCGTGAAGTAGAAAAAGAAACAGATGAATATAAAGAAAGCAGTCAAGTAGCCCTTGATTTATCTTATACAGAAGAAAAAGAAAGCCCTATTATTGTTAATGAAGAGTTAAAACAATTGGTGTTATATCCTATTGGAGTGGCACTTGGTACCTATATAATTGCCCAAAATGAAGAGGGAGTGTATTTAATTGACCAACACGCCGCACAAGAAAGAGTAAACTATGAAAAGTACTTAAAAGCGTTAAAAGAAAAGAAAACAACAACAACTGGGCTTTTGTTTCCTATTACTATAGAACTTTCTTCTAGTGAATTTTTAATTGTGAAAGATAATATAGAAGTTTTACAAAATATGGGTTTTGTTCTTGAAGAATTTGGACTTAATACTTTTGTATTTAAAGAACATCCCACTTGGTTAAAAACAGGTTTTGAAGAAGAATCCATTCATAAAATTATCGATATTTTAATTGGCAATAATGGTAATTTTGATCCAGTTAAATTTAATGAACATATTGCGATTACGCTTGCTTGTAAAATGAGTATTAAAGCCAATATGCATATTGGGATGGATGCAATAGAAGAACTATTAAACGAACTAGTGGCGTGCGACAATCCTTACAATTGTCCACACGGTAGACCCACCATTATTAAGTTTTCTATTTATGATTTGGAAAGAATGTTTAAAAGGGTAATGAATTAAGTTGCCTTTTTTCTTTTCTTTTCTTTTATTATAATGAACTAGCAGAGTGATGTATATGAAAAACAAAGAGATAGTGAAATTTTTAAAACCTTTTATTATAAAAGAAAAGAAAGGAATACTTTTAGCCTTTATTTTTTCTTTTCTTAGTAGTTTGATAGGAATGACTTATGGATATTTTTTCCGGTCTTGCGATGAGCAAAATAGCAGAAAATGCTTTTCAAATGGGGATTTTTATTCTTTTTTTCAATCTTTTTTTATCTTCAATTAATATTGTGTTTTTAGAACGTTTAAGTACACTTATTTCTACAAAATTAAGGTTTTCGTGTGATTGAAAATATTACCTTTACTTTATTTGAAAAAGTTTTAAAATTACCTACAAAAGCCTTTGAAGAAAAAACAAGTGGGGAATTTATCAATCGAATTACCAATGATTCTGAAACAATTACGTATGCCATTGCCAATTTACTTTATATTGCCATAAAACTTTTTGCAAGTACGATGATTTTTATCTACGTTTTATACAACTCCCTTTTTGTGGCTTTAGAAGTAATTCTTTATCTTGTAGTATTTTATACGATTTCTACAAGATTTAATAAACGTTTGAAAAAATTGCAAAAGGAAATCAAAAAAGAAAATGATGCTTATGTAGCAGAAGTAAATGAGTCCGTGCGTGGGATTCGGGAAGTAAGAGCCCTTGGAATTAATCAAAATATCACGTTAGGTTTACGAAAAATTGTTAAAAATTTATTTCAAAAAAGAGATAAGACCATTACCTATGAAAATAATTACTATGCGATCATGGATACTTTAGGAGAACTATTTGTAACAATTGTTTATATAACCATTATTGCAGAAATTATAGTGGGAAAATGATCTTATGCCTTCTTAATTGCTATGACATATTATGTTTATAATTTCTTAAATTTAGTAAATCGTTTTGCGACATTTTCAACGCAATACCAGAAATTAAAAGTATCTGTTGAACGTATTTATGAAATTGTCAATAATAAGTTATACCAAGATGTTACGTATGGAACGTATCATAATGTAAATTCAATAGGAAATATTACCTTCCAAAATATCACGTTTCATTATCACGATAATAAAGCCAAAATTTTAGATGGCTTTGTAAAAGAGAATACGAAAGTTGCTATTATTGGTAAAAGTGGGCAGGGAAAAAAGTACTATTTTTAATCTTTTATTACGTTATTTTGATGCAACTAAAGGAAGCATATTGCTAGATGGCGTTCCTATAGAGGAATACGATGAGATTAGTTTACGAAATAACAATCAGTATTATTAGGCAAGACCCATTTTTGTTTAACAAAACTATTTTAGAAAATTTTAAAATGGTTAATGCAAAAATTACTTTGAAAGAAGTGCACAAATACTGTAAGATTGCTTTAATTGATGATTATATTATGACATTACCTAAAAAATACAATACTATTATTGGAGAGGGTGGAGTCAATTTATCTGGAGGCCAAAAACAAAGACTTGTTATTGCAAGAGCCCTATCTAAGAATAGTAAGATTATTTTATTTGATGAGGCGACAAGTGTCCTTGATAATGAATCACAAGAAAAAATTATTAAAGTTGTCAATGAAATTAGCAAAGACCATACAATTTTAACCATTGCACATAGGCTTTCTACTATTATTGATTCTGATGTGATTCATGTAATGGAAGAGGGGAAAAATAGTGGCAAGTGGAACGCATAATGAACTTTTAAAGAAGAATAAGATTTACCAAGATTTATATAAAAATAGTGCGTAAATAGAGACTTTTTTGGTATACTAAGTAGTAGTGATTGGTATGAAAGAAGTAAATGGAAAATTAATATCTGCAATACTTTTGGTGATGGCTATTCCTATTTTTATTTTCTTAGGAGGTCGTAATGATGCTTTAGTGGTGGCATTAGCAAGTAATAGGGAAGCCACTAGTAAAGTGGATGAATTATTAAAGGAAAATGAAGATAAGGAATTAGTTAGCAATGAAACAATTGATGATAAATTTATCTATTTGGCTTTTCAAAAAGAAGAGGAATTTACTAGTTTCTTAATTGATACAAAAACTGGAGAAGAAAAAGATTTCTTAGATTATGTTAAAGAAGATAAAAGAGATGACTTTAAGAAAAAAGTGAATACTTTATTGTATTTAAAATACCCACAATTTATTGCTGATGTTTTAGCAAAAGAGGAAACAATCAAAAATTATCAAATTTTACAAAATGAATTTGTCATTCATTATAATAAAGAAAATATCACACCAAATGTAGAGGAAAAACTTTATTTACGTGTTAACTATAATGAAGTCAAGGATTGGCTAGATTTTCCTATTTCTTTAGATAGTGAATATGAAAATGAAAATGGTTACAATTTTAATAAAAATCAAAAAGCAGTTGCTTTTACTTTTGATGATGGCCCAAATGGAGAAAAAACCAATAAAATTGTAAATATTCTAGAACAAAACAAAGCCCACGCTACATTCTTTATGGTAGGAAATCGTATGGAATATGGAAAAGAAACCATTTTAAACGTTTTAAATAAGGGAAATGAAATAGGAAGTCATTCGTATAATCATAAAAATATGAAAAGGATGAAAATAGAAGATATTGTGAGTGGGGAAGAAAAGACAAAGGAAATTTATCATACCATTACGGGGCGTGATTTAATTTATACAAGGGCTCCTTATGGAAATGTAAATACGCAAATTAAAGAAAGTTTAGATACTATTTTTATTAATTGGAATTTAGATACTGAGGATTGGTTACATCGTGATAAAGACTATATTGTAAATTATGTAATGGAAAATGTAAAAGATGGTGATATAATCTTAATGCACGATTTATATGATTCTACTGTAGAAGCAGTAGAAGAGTTATTGCCAAAACTGTATGCAGAAGGGTATCAAGTGACAAGTGTATCAGAACTTGCTGCTTTAAAAGGAAAAACGTTAGAAATGCATTCTGTGTATCGTAGCATAAAAGGGGATTAAAAGAAATTTAGAAGAGAATCTTCTTCATCATCACCTATAATACTTATATAAAGAGAAATCCCTCCACCAATTAGAAATAGAAGGGCTGCTACAAGTCCAGCATTGGCTAGAAAGATTTGTTTAGGGCTAGAGTTTAAATTTAGTCTTTTTAGATGCTTGTAATTAATATAAACAAAATATAAGTATATAATAAAAGTAACAATAAATATTTCTGTATTAATGGTTCTAAAAATATTTTCATCTCTTTTACTATGCTTATTTAAGTATTCTGTTTCGTAGTGGTTAGAAATAATAGCAAAGATGGCTAAAAAAATATATATAATCCATATATAGTCTTCTACACGTACCTCTTTTAATGTTTCACCATCTAAACTATTATTTCCCATATTAATTTGTATGCAATTGTCTTTAAAATATAAGATGACAAATAAAAAACGTACTCAATATACGCCTTACCTTTAAATTATGAAAATAAGTTCAATAAATTTACAAATTTTTTATATAAACATAATATTCATATAAAAAATCGCAATTATCTTTTACATAATCTATATTTTTTTCTATTAATGTAATTAATATTGTATTTGCATTGTCATTGCCATTCATATTTAGCAATGCAATTTTTTGGGGTTCTATTACTTTATTTGAATAAGTATGCATATTCCAATACTCCATTTTTGTATCTTTTATATTACTACTTTTAGGATATAGTAATCTTAAAAAACTTTCATAATATGTACATTTTACTTCATCTTTATCATTATAATCAAAATCAACCTGTTCCACTAAATCTAACACAAGAAAAACACTATTTTCTAAAATATTATTCATTTTTTGATATGCCATAAATCGTTTTTCTTTGGATGACAATGATTTTTTTACCATAACATTTGGTATGCTTTTAATACAAAATGGTATTTTCATATAAATAGATGTAGCAAACCAATACTTGAATTTATTAACACTAATTTTTGCCGTTAGCCATCTTAGCCAAACATCTATAATAGTTATAATACCTTTTTCACCTTCTATAAAGAAAACTTTAGGAGTTTTTTCCACATAAAGTGCATTTTCACCAATTCTAGGTTCCAATCCATTTTTAAATATAGAATCAATATTGTCTTTACTTGTATAATGGAAAAATGAATGGTTTAAATCAATTTGAGAAAAGTCTTTAATCATTATATTTCTTTTCATAAATTTTTTTACTCCTTATAAACTGATGAATCATATATTTTTATTAAAACTTTATATATTAAAACCTAAACTAAGAAGTTTAGGCTTTTAACATAATATGGTGACCAGTACGGGATTCGGACCCGTGAATGCTGCCGTGAAAGGGCAGTGTGTTAAGCCACTTCACCAACTGGCCAAAACAAAATGGTGGGCCTGGGGGGACTTGAACCTCCGACCTCACGCTTATCAGGCGTGCGCTCTAACCAGCTGAGCTACAAGCCCATTTCGCAATGACTATTTAATTTTATCTTATTTTTAGTATTATTGCAAGTCTTTTTTATTATATTCTATGCAGAATTTACAAATAAGTTTTTGCTAGTCAATTTTTCTTTTTATTGTAATATTTAAACACTTGATTTCTTCATAAGTTTTTTCCACTTCTGCTTTTATAAGATTAGAATCATAATCAATTTTATTTAATACTTCTTTTATAGCAACATCATAATTCCTTTTGAATTTTTCATTTAATGTATGCCAATTGACACCTTTAAAAAGATCTGCAATTTCTTTATTATAATTTAATTTGTTTTGTAACATTAAAATTGCGAGAATAGGATATCCCGGATAGCCTTGCCAAAATGTCGCATTGTCATTAGATGCATATTCGTTTTCTTTCCATTTAACGGTATATTTTTTCTTTCCATCAGAAGAAGATACAATTGCCTCATTTTCTGAAATTTCAATGCGGTTATCTGCTATGCAAGTATACGCCTCATATATTTTTACTATGGGAGGAAGTTTTTCCATTCTTATCACCTAGAAAAAAGTATAACATAATGGAAAGAAAAGGGCAATTTAGATAATAAATCAATGAATTAAAGAGAGCAAACGTTTGGTATTTTCTTCTAAAGAATAGCTGCTATAAGCAAGTCCACGTTCTAATTCTTGGATATGAAACCAATTCCAATATTTTAATTTGATTGTCTTGTAGCAAGCCCTAGGGGTGTATGGATTCCTACTATAAAATCTTCTGGAAACATTGGATCATTTTCTTCGTCATAATGTTTTTTGAATTTCCAAGAAAGAATAGCGTTTGTATTGCAAACAATGGCCCAAAGAATTGTAATTTGGTCATATAATTCTTGAAAGGTATGATGACCATCGCTAATTTCTTTTGCGTTGATATGTTCTTCTTTTTTACTAAGTTGTATAAGTTCATTAATTTGACTTGTATTCATAGATTGTTTTGCCTTTCTTAAATTTTTTCTTTTTTCATAAATTAAAACCAATAGTATATATTGGTTTTAATTTATTTTTTTTAATTTTCTTACTAATATTTCTTCTGATTTCTTGTATAAATAGTAACATCCACGGCCTCTTTTTTTTACTTCATATAGAGCAGCGTCACTATATTTTAATAGGTTGTCAATTCCTTTTTCTAATGTATCTTTGGCAATTCCTATACTTGCAGAAAGATTACAAAATTCTTCTCTACTTGTAAAGTTTCTTTTTAAAGAGTCTAATAATGCTTGTGCATCCTCTTCTAATTCTTCGTTTGAAACATCACCAATTTTAACAATTATAAATTCATCTCCACCAGTTCTAACAGTTAAATCATTTGGGAAGTTTTCTTTAAAGATATTAGCGGCAAGTATAATTGCTTCATCGCCCATTTTATGTCCATAAGTGTCATTTACTGATTTAAAATGGTCCAAATCTATTGCGAAAATAGTAATTGTTTCTTTTCTATTTTGCTCTGATATAAATTGATCAAGATATCTTCTGTTATATAATCCAGTCATATAATCAGTGTTTGATTTTCTAGTGTTTTCGGCTTCTAACTTTCGCACTAAAGTCATATCTCTAAAAGTACAAGTTTGCCCCAAAATATTACCAAAATTGTCATAAAAATTATTGAAACGAAGTTCCACAATTTTTTCTTTTCCACCAATTGGAAAAGTCGTTCCTTCAAAAAAACCTTCTGCATTTTTGATACGTTTTGGTTTAAATGTTTCTTTTGCCCATTCTTCATAATCTTTTCCAATAATTGTTTCTTTGGAAACCTTAAAATATTTTTTAAAGTTTTTATTAATACTTCGAATTTTTCCAGATTCATCGCGTATTAAAACTGCATCTGTGTAACTATCAAATACATTTTTGTATTTTATATTTAAATTTTGGAATGCTGTAATATCTTGCCCAAATCCAATAGTTCCTAAAATATTATTATATTTATCATAAAGAGGTGTTTTATATGTGGTGAGCTCTCTCATAGATCCATCGGGGCTTTTTACGCGTTCTTGAAAATGGCAAGTATGTCTAAGTTCGATAACTTTATCTTCTGTTTTTTTACAAGTATCAGCACCACTATTTGGGTCATTCTTTGAAACATTCCAAATAGAGTAGTGGTCTTTACCAATTACGTCTTGTTTTTTCTTTCCAACAATATTGCAGAATGTTTTATTAACTTGTGTATGAATTCCATCGACTGATTTTATCCAAAACATGTCAGGAGTACCATTTATTATTGTATTTAAACAATTTTTAGTAAACCAGAGATCCTCTTCTAATTTTATTTTTTTAAGTATTTTTGTAAAAGATTGTAGAATTAATCTATAATCTAAAGGATTTAATATAATTTCATCTACTATTGGAAGTAGTTCTGCATTGTAATTTTGACTTGTTAAACAAATGATTTTTGTGTCTTTTTTGATAGAATTTTTAATATTTAAAAAGGTCTCTTCCTTTAAATCAGAAAAGTTTGTAAAATCAATTAATAGAATATCGCTATTTAAAAATTTTTCTAGATTTGTTTCTAATTTTGTAAATCTTTGAATACTATGTGAAAAGTTTTCCATTGGATTTATTAATTTAATTAAATTTTCTAAATCTTTATTTTCACTTAATATAGTGATTTTTAAATTATATTGATACATAAATTCAACCTCCTTAAAATTTATGTATTTTTTATGCTATACTTTCATATTTATTGCATATTATATATATTTTTATTCTTTTTGTCAAAAATTGTGAAAAATTTTATACTTCATTAATGATATAAATATAAAAAAGCCTTTTTAAGGCTAAATAATCATTAAATGGTGTCCCCTTAGGGATTCGAACCCTAGACCCACTGATTAAGAGTCAGTTGCTCTACCAACTGAGCTAAGGAGACATTTCTTTTTACGTTTTTTATTATAACATAAAAAGAAGAAAAGGTGTATAGAAATTCATTAACACAGAATAAAATATTTCAAATTATTTATGTTTGGAATGAACAAAACTTAATTCTTCATCATCAAATGTAAACATATTTTCTAAATAGAGTGCTCTATCAATATATTCTTCAAAAGTTTCGTGTGGAGGGCAAAAAAGAATGGGGATACCAGTTGAAGTATACATAAAAGCAGAACTTATGAGAATTTGTTTTTTTAGACGTAAATTCTTCCCTATATATTGTTTATTTCGAATATAAAAGTGGCCATCAATTATAATACGTTTTTGCTAGTCATTTTTGTTGTAATACTCTAATTCTAAACTTTTCGTATGTGCATCATAAGTATAAACATAGTCTATTTTTTCTTCACTAAAAGAATGAAGAGGATTTAATAAGATGGAAGGTATTTTATTTTGTAAATAAATGTACTTTTCTTCTTCTGTAAAATTTACATTTTGTAAAAGTTTTACGCTTTTCTTTAAGTAATCATATAATATTAAACATATATCCATATTGCGATTTATAGAACGTTTGCCATTTTTTAAATTTTGTTTCTTTCCATTGAATTAGTTATGTAAGGCAAAAGAATACTATAAGGCCCAATGGAATTATCAATTGAATAGATGCTACAAGATTTTAAATTATGAAAATGATTTAAAAATGAAAAGGAAAAAAGCTGACCCGTAAGTTTTAACTTCATTAAATTTGGACAAGCATAGGGTAGAAACGTTAAACATTTATTGTAAGTAGGGCAATTAAATTTATAATAAATTCTATTTTTTATGTTTAATTCTTTTAAATTCGGAAAATGACTATATAAAAATAAATTTGCTAATACTTCATCATTAAAATTATCTAGTACTATTTTATTTGAATTAAGTACAACATTTGTTATTTTTTCTACTTTGCATTTTGAAAGTACTAAATCTTGTTTGCAATAACGAAGAGAAGTTATATTTTGAATATTACAATTGCAGAAATGCAAGTCTTCAATACTTAAAAGGGAAAAGTTACAATTTTCTTTTATAATGCAATTATGAAATATAATATTTTTTAAATTTTTAAAATATTTTTTTAGAATATTAAGAAATTGTTGGTCTATGTTTGTATTATATAATGAAAGAGAAGTAATGGTAAGTAATTCAGAGTGATAATCTTTTACCATAATTCCATTTATTATTTTATAAAAACAAGGATTAAATGAAGTTAAAAAGTCAAGAATATAGTGTAGAAAATTGTCTGAATATAAAAAATTTGATAGGGAAAATTCAAGATGATTTGCTCCTAATACTTCATCTATTTTTAGGATAGAAAAGTATTTTTCGGTATTTTTTACAAATTTTAAATCAGATTTGATTAATCTTGCTTATCTATTAATGCATACCCCACTTGATTGATAGTACCTGCACCAATTGTAATAATGATATCTTCTTTTTGGGCATTTTCTTTTAAGAAGGAGATAATTTTATCATAACTATCTAAATAAATACAATTTTGGTTTTCTTTTTGAATTAAATTTAGGATATCTTTTGAGGAAATATTCCAATCATTTGTTTCTCTAGCTGCATAAATTTCTGCTAGAATAATATGATCAAATTCTTTTAAAATATTTGCAAATTCTTCTAAATGATTTTTTGTTCTAGAAAAGGTATGGGGTTCAAATACTGCCCAAGTTTCTTTATGAGGTATGTCTTGACTGCATTTTAAAGTGGTTTTAATTTCAGTAGGGTGGTGGGCATAATCATCAATGACAGGTATTCCATTGTATTCACCAATTTTTTCAAAACGACGATTGGCTCCTGTAAATTTTTGTAATCCTTCTTTAATAAATTCTTTGGAAATGCTATATAAATCACTTGTTGCAATCGTTGCTAAGGCATTTAAAATGTTGTGAGTACCGTGAACATTTAAAGTATAAGTGTCATAATATTCTTGATTTTTAAAACAATTAAAAGTAGGGTAACCGTAAGAATCAAGTTTGATATTTTGGGCTTGAAAATTGGCATTTTGATTTTTAATTCCATAGGTAATGGTTTTATGCTTAACTTTATTTAATACTTCTTTCATGTTCTCATCATCAATATTGGCAATAACTGTACCAGTTTCATTTAAGTTATTTGTAAAAGATAAAAATGATTTTTTAATATTTTCTATATTTTTAAAGTAATCTAGATGGTCATTATCAATATTTAAAATAATTTCTGTGTGCGGATGAAATTGTAAGAAAGAATCAACATATTCGCATGATTCTAAAATAAAGTACTCACTATGACCCGTTTTGTTGTTGCCACTTATTGGTTTTAAGTAAGCCCCAACTTCAATCGTTGGGTCTAAATTAGCTGCTAGAAAAACCATGGAAATCATAGAAGTTGTGGTTGTCTTTCCGTGTGTTCCACTAATTGCAATGCATTTTTGAAAACATTTGGTAATGAGTCCTAAAAATTCGCTTCTTTCCATCGTTGTTTTATTTAATTCTTTGGCATAACTATATTCAATATCGGTTTTAGGAATTGCTGCTGTATAAACAATTAAATCGGCATTTTTAATCATTTCCTTATTGGAACCAATTGTAATGTTTAATCCTAAATCTTGTAAATGGCGAGTATTATCACTTTCATGAGCATCACTTCCAGTTACTTCAATTTTGTTATCTGTTAAAAGTTCGGCAAGGCCACTCATACTAACTCCACCAATTCCAATCATATGAATACGGCCAAATTTTTTAATACTATCTAAAGACATTTTCTACCTCTTTTCTTTTTTTATTATAACGTATAAGACTAAAAAAGAAAACTTTTAAAAGTAAGTATGCTTATGTTATAATCTTATTAAAGAGGGATTAGAAAATGAAAACAAAATATGAAAGAATGAAACCATACGAAAAGAAAAAATTAGTAGAACTCTATAAAAAAACAAATGCTGGTAAAGAAATGATGAAGCGTTTGTTACGTTTGAATATTATAGGAGCAATCTTAATTATTTATGCAATTTATATGTTTGTAAGTGATTTAAACGATTTAGATTGGACAAGTTATCTTATTAGTATTCCAATTCTTTGTATAGGTGCATTCTTTATCATAATGTCCTATCGTTTAAGAAAAAAAGTATTAAATCAATTTGCAATCAAGAATAAGTAAATTATTTATTGATAAGAAAGTTTTTAACTAAAAAAGGTTTTGTGATCATCCGCAAAACCTTTTGTATTCTTAAGTGGCGGAGCAGGAGAGATTTGAACTCTCGCGCCGGTTACCCGACCTATACCCTTAGCAGGGGCACCTCTTCAGCCTCTTGAGTACTGCTCCATAAGACTACGTTTCCATTTTATCTTATAATCTTATTATAGTCAAGAATGAATTTTTTTATGAAATTTTTCTCATGTGCGATTAAAATAGAAGTGTGACAATTATTCCAATTTGCCATCAAACATTTAGGAACCGATAATGTGATAATATGGCTGAAGATCAGCTATAACTAGCCAAGCTAAAATCAGCCTATCACATTATACCCCTAAAAGTTTAATGTTTTCTCGGCATAAACTGTCGTAGCAAAGAAGCAAAATCGCACAGTGTAGGTTTGTCAAACCAATCCAACTAAAATTTTTGGAAAGGAATGATAAACTGTGAGTAAACCAAAAATTACTCCACAAAATAAATATTCCATTTTAGATACAATGAAAGATCCTATTATTA
>CAZIDI010000004.1:0-22845 GCA_964537805.1 uncultured Muribaculaceae bacterium
AATAGTGAATCTTATAAAGATTTTATAGCAGCAATGAAAGAAAAATATCACTTAGAAGTAACCGATAAAATAAACGATGCCATTGATAATATTGACATTATTACGGGAATTTTAGACAATTTGAAGTAATCTTTTGTTGACTAATGCCTTTTCTTTTTGTATAATATTCTTGAAACTAGAAAAGGATGGTAGCCTTTATGAATATAGTGAAGAATAAAAATGGTTTTACATTAGTGGAACTTTTAGCAGTAATTGTAATTTTAGCAGTAATTATTTTGATTGCTACTAGTAATGTCCTTTCTAATCTAGAAAAGGGAAGAAGAAGTGCCCTGGCAGTAGAAGGAAATACTCTTGTAAAAGATTCTGCTACAACGGCATATCAATTGGGAATTTTAGATGGAACTGTTACAACAGGAAGTGTATGTTATTCATTAGAATATTTACATAAAAATGATTATTTTTCTAAAGGGGCATCTGATAACTATACGGGAAGTGTTTTAGTTTCTGTTCCTGCTGATGGTAAAGGCGTAACTTATAAATTTTGGATTAGTAATGGTAGTTATGTCATTTCTGATAAAAGTGTAGGAGCTTCTGGAAATGATGCAGAGCCTGGAACATCTGCTTCTAATAATTGTGGAGGAGCATCCGTTACATTGTTTTCATAAGAAGTTTAAACTTCTTTTTTTTATGCTTTTATGAGATAATGAATTTGGTGAAGAAAATGATTATAGGATGTCATGTTAATTTTACAAATGAACAACTTTTAGGAAGTGTTAAACAAGCCATTTCCTATGGAGCTAATGCTTTTATGTTTTACACGGGAGCTCCTCAAAATACTATTCGAAAAAGTATCAATACGAAATATTCAGAAGAAGCTTATAAATTAATGAAGGAAAATGGAATTGCTATTAAAAACGTGATTTGTCACGCTCCTTATATCATTAATTTAGCAAACAATAAAGAACCTGAAAAATGGGACTTTAGTATTCGTTTTTTAAAACAAGAATTAGAAAGATGTAAAACATTAGGTATAAAATATATTGTGGTTCATCCTGGAAGTGCCGTTGGACTAGAGAGAAGTGTTGCCTTAGAAAATATTAGTGATGCCTTAAACTTAATTATAGAAGAAGATAGTCCGATGATTCTTTTAGAAACAATGGCTGGTAAAGGAACCGAATGTGGTTGTACTTTAGAAGAAATTAAGACTATTTTAGAGCGTGTGCATTCCAATAATATTGGGGTTTGTATCGATACTTGCCATTTAAACGATGCGGGATACTCTATAGAAGATTTTGATGAATTATTAAACAAAATAGAGGAAACTTTTGGTTTAGATAAAGTACATTGTGTACATTTAAATGATAGTAAAAACATTCTTGGTTCTCATAAAGATAGACACGAGAATTTAGGATTAGGAACCATTGGGTATGATGCCTTACTAAATGTAGTCTTAAACGAAAAATTAAAAGATGTTCCTAAAATATTAGAAACACCTTATGTAGAAAGAGAGTATCCTCCTTATAAATTTGAAATTGCCTCTTTAAGAGAACAAAAACAAAATCCAAATTTAATTGAAGATATCCTAGAGTTTTATAAATAATTTTTATAGCGAATAGAATATTCTTTAAATAGTTTTTTTATTTTGATTAAATTTTCTTCTGTGAATTTATCTTTATAACGGTCTAGATTCAGAGCATTTGGATTGGCAATTACGGTTTGCCAATTTTTTTTCACAAAAACGTAAGTAAAATCTAGTTCTTCTTCACTTAAGAAAATATTATTCTTTTTGGCAAAATTATCGACATCTGTTTTCGTTAATTTATCCATATACCTTTCTATTATATTATACATAAATACCACCTATTACATTGTATGAAAAAATGTTTTTTTTGAATACTAATAGTAGGTGTTTTTTATGAGAAAGTTTTATATTTTTATTTCTTTTTTCTTTTTAAGTGTCATTTTATTTACCTTATATACTTTCATTTTTCAAAAAAGAGATTTGTATCAAAAAGAATATGAAGACAAAACAAGTGTATATGTATCTTCTTTATCAAGACCTAGAGGAAGAATTTTAGATTGCAAAGGAAATATCTTAGTCGATAATGTTGGAGTGAAAACAATTGTATATCGAAAACTTAATAATATAAGTGTCGAAGAAGAAATAGAAGTTGCTACAAAACTAGCGAACCTTTTAGAATTTAGTGAAACCATTAGTATGCAAGACTTAAAAAAGTTTTGGCTTCTTACCCATAAAGAAGAAGGAAATGCACTTATTACGGATGAAGAATATGAACTTTTTAATAGAAGAAAATTAAACAGTAATGATTTGTACTTATTAAAATTGGATCGTATCACCGAAGAAATGTTAAATGTTTATGATGAAAAGGAAAAACAAATGGCTTATGTCTATACGTTAATGAATAAAGGCTACTACTATGATGCTAAAGTCATCAAATTGGATGTAGCGGAAAAAGAGTATGCGAGTGTCTTAGAAGAAAAGTTAATGGGTGTTACCAATGAAATGTATTTTAAAAGAGAGTACCCTTATGGGGCTACCCTGCGAAGTATTTTTGGGAGTGTAGGAAGTATTCCTGAAGAACTAGAAAATTATTATTTAAATAGGGGATATGCTCTTGATGATATTGTAGGAATTAGTTTTTTAGAACAACAATACGATGAATATTTAAAAGGAGAAAAAGATAAATACAAAGTGGAAGAAGATGGTACTTTAACTTTGGTAGAGGAAGGCAAAAGAGGAAATGACTTAGTTTTAAGCATTGATATCGATATGCAATTAGGAATAGAAAAAATTGTAAAAGAACAAATCCAAAAGGGGAAAAAACTTAAAAATACGGAGTATTACAATGGAAGTTATGTGTTAGTAGGAAATCCAAATACGGGAGCTTTAAAAGCAATTGTGGGCTTAAAATATATAGAAGATGATATTTTTAAGAATGTAGAAAGTGATGTTATTGTTTCTTCCTTTACAGCAGGAAGTATTGTAAAAGGGGCTAGTATGGCTCTTGCTTATCAAAAAAATTTAGTGGAAGTAGGGAAAAAAATAAAAGATTCTTGTGTGAAACTTTATTTAGTCCCCCAAAAATGCTCCTATAAAAGTTTAGGATATATTGATGACATCACAGCATTAAAGACAAGTTCCAATTATTATCAATTTTTACTGGCTATTAAGCTTGCAGGTTACCAGTATTCTTACAATATGAAAATGAATGTTTCAGAAAAAGAGTTTTCTATCTATCGAGATGCTTTTGCAAAGTTTGGTTTAGGTACAAAAACAGGAATTGATTTACCTAATGAACAAACGGGAATGAAAGGAAACAAAATCGCGGCGGATTTACTTCTTAATTTTGCGATTGGACAGTATGATACCTATACCCCTATAGAACTTTTACAATACATCAATACGATTGCTAATAATGGAGTTCGTTATAAACTTTCTTTGATGGACAAAATTATGGATAAGGAAGGAAATATTTTAGTAAATCAAGACCACGAAGTTTTAAGTATATTCGATTTAAATCAAGAATATTTTGAGCGTATTAAAACGGGATTTTATCAAGTTGTTAATGGTGGAACTGGTTCTGGGTATGTCGATAAAAGTATTTCTGCTGCTGGTAAAACGGGAACCAGTGAAACAGTTTATGATAGCGATTCTGATGGAGTCGGAGATGTCAAAACCATTAACAACACATTTGCTATGTATGCCCCTTTTGATCATCCTAAGTATAGTTTAGTTGCGGTAAGCCCTAATGTTAGTCATTATAACGGCAGTAGTAATTATTTTGCTTATATCAATCGCTATATTAGTAAAGCCGTAAGTGATTATGTATTTGCTAACTTTTAAAACTTGCTTTTTTTAATCTTTTTGCTATAATAACGGGAACAAAGAAGGGATTATATGGACTGGTTACAAAATATGCGTTTTTTATTGTATAGGGAAGAATATAAAGCACATTTAAACGATTTAGATGAACTTGTTTTCTTTACCTTAAAAGAAAATGGAAAATCAGATAAAATTACGAAATTAGCAAAAGCAAAATGGGATTATAATTTTGAATACCAAAATAAGAATTACCCTTTTTCTTTCTTTTCAAGTCGTAAATTACAAGAATGTGATTTAAAAGCATTAGCAAATAAAGAAGTAAGAGAAAAAATGAGTACAGATCGTACTCTAAAACTTGCATGCTCAATGGATTTAATAAATCCTAAAGTGTTAGTGGGAAAAACAAATCTTGATTGTATTATTGTATTATTTTCTTTTTGGGAAAAAGGAGAAGAAAAAATAGTAGATTATAGTAAAAATGTTGTGATGAAGAAAAAGGATTATTTTGAACTATTTGAGTTCTCTCTTTATAATAAACTTGATAAATATGATTTATATCGTATTTTTGAGTTTATGAAAGATTCTGATTGCTTTTCATTACAGCCACTCTTTTTAATATTTTCTAAAGAAATGCTTTCCGATTTAGGAAAAAATTATCCTCGTTTTATTAACCAATATGGTAGAGATGGTATCAATATGCGAAATTATATTTTATTTAGTGATGATTTATTTATGAGTCCTTGTGATATTCAAAATGAACCATTTCATAATACTCGTGCAAGAATAGATGCGGTTACCTTAAATCCGATGGAAGAAACTCCTTTTGTTTGTTATGATGAAGAAAAGAATCGTTATCTTTATTTTGATGAAGAATTTGGAGGTTTTCTATTTCAATTGTTTTCAGATTATGTGGCTTTTGAAGAACAAAAAATATTACTTTCCCAAGAACGCTATGGTGATTGTCATCTAAATGCTGTTCGTTATACAGATTATTTTTTTAAAGAATACTATCCATTTATAAAAATGGTCACTTTAGTAAGTGGAAAAGTACAAAAAAATGAAATTGATGCTTATTACCATTCTTGGGTGGAAGTATACATTAATCAGACGATATATGTTTTAGATTATAATGAAAACTTAATCATGAAACAAGAAGATTATTATAAACTTTATGGTGTAGAGGTAATAAGTAGAATGGATTATTCTCAAGTAAACGAAAATTTAAACTATTTAAAAACTATTTGGGGGAAGTATTATTTTCCTTGTCAATTTAATTATTTTGGAAATGAGTTGGTACGAGATTTAAAAAGAAACAAGCATTTATTTAAGGAAATGCAAGAATAATTTGCAAATAAGCACTTTTTACTATATAATACATATAGTTTAAAAGAAAGAGAGGTATCTTACATGGCAAAAAATCTAAATAGAGTATTTTTTGGTCTTAAGTGTACAGAATGTGGATATCAAAGAAGACCTAGTATTAAAAACAAAAAAAATACTATTGATAAATTAGAATTACAAAAATATTGTCCTAAATGTAAAAAAACAACTACATTTAAAGAAACAAAACTAGGAAAATAGGAGGTTAGAATATGAACGTTAGCGTTAACGATATTAAAAATGGAATGACCATTATGGTAGAGGGAGCTCCTTGTGTCGTACAAGACTTTTCTCACGTAAAACCTGGTAAGGGTGCAGCATTTGTAAAAATGAAACTTAAAAATTTAAAAACTGGATCTATTACAGAAGTATCTTTTAATTCTGGAACAAAAGTAGATCGTGCTCATATTACAAAGGCTCCTATGCAATATCTTTATGCAAGTGGAGATAGTTTTGTATTTATGGATACAAATACTTATGAACAAACGGAAATTGCCTCTAGTGTTTTAGGGGACGATGTTAAATTTTTAAAAGAAAACTTAGAAATTTTAATTGATTTTTATGAAGGAGAAATTATTGGAATTACGCTTCCTGAAAAAATCGAGTTTGAAGTAGTGGAAACAGAGCCTGCTGTGAAAGGAAATACTGCCAATAATGCAATGAAAGATGCAACCATTGAAACTGGCTACAAAGTAAAAGTACCATTGTTTATTGAAACGGGAGAGAAAATCATTATTTCTACGAAAGATGGTAAATATTCAAGTAGAGCATAAGCTCTTTTTTTGAATAAACAATGAAAAAATAACTAATAAAAAAGAAAAATGAGGTTTGGAAGAACTTCATTTTTCTTTTGACTTAGAAACTTTTGATTTATATAAAATGACATCTTCTTCATAAGTTGGTACTATTTCTATATTATCTAGATAGATAAAATGTGCGTTTTTATCAAAATCTGAATAAACTTTATATCTTGTATTTGTAAAATCTATACTTTCATCATAAGTTAATACTACAAATTTACTGATTTTATTTAATATAGAACTAATTTTGCCTAATTTTCCTTTATGATTTAACAAATATTGATAAAAGAAGTTTAAATTATAATCTTGTAAAACGTAATTTTCAAATATGAAACTTGCAATATCTGAATATTGATTGATTGTATCAATTACAAATTTATTTTTTTGATAAAATCTTTTTAGTTTTCTTTTTCCTTATTTCTTTTTTTTCTTTTTCTTCCATTTCCAAAAACTCCTTTCTTAGTTTTGCATTATATTACAAAAACAAAATACTGATTATTTTTTTGTCAATTTTCTGAAAAAGTTTAGAAAAACCTATTTACATTTGTGGGTTATTCGTGTAATATAATGGTAGACAGTGGTACATTGTGGTAGAAAGTGGGGGATGTAAATGTTCATGGGCGAATATCATCATAACATTGATGATAAATCAAGACTTGTGCTTCCTTCTAAGTTTCGGAACGGCTTAGGAGATCGTTTTATTGTAGCACGTGGTTTTGAAAAGTGTTTGTATGTTTATCCTATGAAAGAATGGGAAAGACTAGAAACACAATTAAAAACTCTACCTTTCACAAAAAAAGACGCCCGTACATTTATCAGAACCTTCTTTTCTGGTGCTACTGAGTGTGAGTTCGATCGTCAAGGAAGAACTTGCCTTACCTCCCCACTAGTTAGTTACGCCGGTTTGGCAAAAGAATGTGTCATAATCGGCGCAAACGACCGTGTAGAAATATGGGATAAACTAGCTTGGGATGAATTTATGAATATGAACAGTGAAAAATTATCCGATATTGCTGAAAACTTATTTATGGATGTGAATTTATAATGAAGCACTATAGCGTAATGAAGAGGGAAGCAATCGATAATTTAAACCTAAAAGAAGATGGTATCTATATAGATGCCACCTTAGGTTATGCTGGACATAGCAAAGAGATTCTAAAACAAATAAAAAAGGGTTATTTATTCGCCTTTGATGCTGATGAAGAAGCTATTCTTTATGCCAAACAAGAATTAAGTACTATTGGGGACAATTTTAAAATTTTTCATCGTAATTTTTCAAATATGAAAGAGTGTATGGAGAAAGAAAACGTAAAAGAAGTAGATGGCATTCTATTTGATTTAGGAGTTTCTAGCCCTCAAATTGATGATGGAGCAAGAGGATTTTCCTTTATGCAAGAAGGGCCACTTGATATGCGAATGGACAAAACGAGAAACTTTAGTGCTAAAGAGGTAGTGAATCACTATAGCAAAGAAGATTTACTTACTATGTTTTATTCCTATGGAGAAGAAGCAAGAAGTAAGTTGATTGCAGAGGAAATTATAAGAGCTCGTACCCAAAAAGAAATAAGTACTACAACAGAACTTGTACATATCATCGAAAAAGCTGTTGGAGCAAAATACTTTTATGAAAAGCATCCAGAAAGACAAATATTTCAAGCCATTCGAATTGAAGTAAATAACGAATTAAATGTTTTAGAAAGTGTTTTACCAGATGCTATTTCTTTACTGAAAAAGGGAGGAAGAATCTCTATTATTACGTTTCATTCTTTAGAAGATCGAATCGTAAAAAGAATATTTAAACAATTTAGTGAAGTGGATGAGATGGTAAAAGGATTGCCTGAAATACCAGAAGAGTATGTGCCATCCATTCAAATTATAAATAAAAAGCCTATTGTGGCAACAGAAGAAGAAATAAAAGAAAATCCGAGAAGTAAAAGTGCAAAACTTCGTGTAATAGAAAAGGTGATTTAAATGAAAAAGAATAATAAAGGACAAAAATTTAAAATTGTAAGAGGAGAAAAACTTTTATATGCACTATTATTTTTACTAGTAGTAGCAGTACCTGTTTCTAATGTATTTACTAAGGCACTTTTATCAGAATCGAATATTGAAGTAGAACAGCTAAAAAATAAAATCAGTGCCCAAGAAAATTTAAATGAAAGTTTAAGTATGCAAATTAATGAACTTGCATCACTAGACAAAATTCAAGAAGTTGCAAAAGAGAGCGGTTTATCTTATAATTATGATAACTTAAAAATAATTCATTATAATCGTTAAAAGGAGCCATTTTATATGAAAAGAAACAATAGTTTAAAATTCAATTTAAAAATTACAATGCTATTTGTTTCTTTTTTATTTGTGCTTATTTGTGCCAAACTGATATATGTTGCTACCTCTAAAGATGTAGATGGCATAGATTTACAAGCGTTTGCAAGTAATCGTAATACCGAAAAGAAAACGACTTATGCATCACGTGGTTCTATTTACTATAGTAATGGGGAAGAACTGGCAATGGACATCAATTCTTATACTGTCATTGCTTATCTTTCTGCCACTCGTACAACGGATGAAGCAAATCCAGAGCACGTAGTAGACAAAGAAAGAACGGCTAAGGAACTTAGCTCAATTTTGGAAATGAGTGAAGAGGCGCTTTTAGATCGTTTAAATCGAGAAAATTTATATCAAGTGGAATTAAAACGTGGCATTACGGAAACCGAAAAAAATGAAATTTTAGCTTTAGGATTACCAGGAATTGATTTTATAAAAAGTATAAAACGTTATTATCCCAATGGTAGATATGCCTCTTTTATTTTAGGCTATGCAAAATCAGATGATTATGGAGAAATCAATGGGGAAATGGGACTTGAGCTTTATTTTAATGACACATTAAAAGGTAAAAATGGTTCTATTGAATACCAAAAAGATGCTTATGGATATCAAATTCCAAATACTCCTGTGATTGAAGAAAAAAGTGTCAGTGGTAAAAGTATTTATTTAACTTTAAATGAAGAAATACAACATTTACTGGAGAATACCATTTCTAATTTAGAAGATAATTATACGTTTGATTGGGCAACTGTTTCAGTGATGAACGCGAAAACTGGAGCAATCCTTGGAAGTGCAAGCAGTCCAAACTTTGACTTAAATAAAAGGGAAGATTTAACAAGTTATTTGAATCCTTTGGTGAGTTACCAGTATGAACCTGGTTCTGTTATGAAGGTATTTTCTTTTATGGGTGCTATTGAAAATGGTGTATATAATGGAGAAGAAGTATACCATTCTGGATCCATTACTTTAAAAGATGGAACGGTAATCAATGATGTTTATACCAAATGGGGAGATATTAATTTTGATACTGGATTTTCTCGTTCTAGTAATGTTGCAGCAACTATTTTATCAGGGCGTTTAGGAGCGGATAAGTTAAGAAGTTTTTACGATACTTTAGGGTTTGGAAAAACAACGGGTATAGAACTTCCGAATGAAGCTGAAGGGAAAATTACATTTAAATATGAAAGTGAAGTAGCCACCGCCTCTTTTGGTCAAGGAATTACCGTAACTCCAATTCAAATGTTACAAGCATTAACGACACTTGCTAATGATGGAGTGATGGTAAAACCTTATTTGGTATCTAAAATTGTGGATGATGCTGGCAACATAGTAGAAGAATTTGAAAGAGAAGAAGTAGCAAAAGTCGCAAGTAAGGAAACCATTGCTAAAATGAAAGAACTGATGTACAAAGTGGTGTATGAAGCCAATGCCAAATATAATTTCGCTCCGGATAATGTTACTTTAATTGGAAAAACGGGAACAGCGCAAATTGCAAGTCCTAAGGGTGGGTATTTAAGTGGAGATTATGATTACATTAAAAGTTTTGCAGGCCTTTTTCCTTATGAAGATCCAAAATATATTGTCTATGTTTCCGTTAAACAAATCATTGGAGGAACACAAGATATGGCAAATATTGTCCACAATATCGTTGAAGAATCCGCAAAAGCATTAAATGTTGTAGAAGCAACTAGTGATGCGGATGAAAGTAAAATTATTGCCTTATCGAACTTTATTTCTAAAGAAGTGGTTACAACGGTCGATAAATTAAAAAGCAAAGGTTTAAATCCCGTTGTCATTGGAGAGGGAAAATATGTGGTGAATCAATATCCTTTAAATAATAATGAAGTATTAATTGGTTCAAAAGTATTTTTGCTTACAAATGATGTTGCCTATAAAATGCCAAATGTGATTGGTTGGAGTACGAATGAAGTGGTTACTTTTTGTAACTTAATTGGACTTCCTTATGAACTTAGTGGTTATGGAAAAGTAAAAACAATTAGTATAATGCCAGGAGACGTGATAGATAAGACAACTCCTTTAGAAATTACGTTAGGAAATTAATTGCGATATTTGTTAAAATTGAGTATAATGTAAATAGTGGAAAAAGAGGAAGTGTTCTAAATGAATGAAGATATTTATAATCCTAAAGTAGCAGAATTTGAACAAAAAATTTTAAAACTACAAAGAGATATTTTAGATGGAACCTTTAAAATAGAAACTACTTTTCAATTGGATTTGTTATTTGAAAAAATTGAATCTATTTGGAAAGAATATGAATACATTTATAATGAAATTGAAAATCCTATATCAAAAAAAGCACTATTAGGATATTTAAATGAAGAAACCGAATTTTTAAAAATTTTAACTTCCTTAGTAAATAACTTACAACATTATAGACATGTAGTAGGAGACTTTATAGAAACTTCCGTTTTAGAAAATATTTGGAATGATGTAAAAACAATATTAACTTGTAATCATAAATTAAATAATTATTATAAAGGCGTATTTTCTACAATGCAAAAAAGTGCAAAAACAATGCAAAATAATATGCTTTATAAGCAAGAGTTTGAAGCACTTTTTGATACCATAGATGTAACTAAAAAAGAAACGCAGGAAGCTGTCAATCGAATTGAAGAATTAACAAATGCAACCGAAAGAAATGATATATTAGAAATTTACAAAGAAGATAGCAAAAAAGTAAAAGAAAAAATAGAAAAAAAGCAAGAAGAAATAGAAAACTTTGCTCAGGAAGTAATTCCAGCAATAGATAGACTTTATGATGTTTTAGATGGTAGTGAACTTGCTTTTGAAATTGAAAAAACGAATTTTAAAGAAGAAAATAGGGAAAATGTTTTAATTGATAAACAATATTTAGAAACACTTTCTTTAACAACAGAAAAAATAGATTATATAAAATTAGTAATGGAAAATATTTTAAAACAAAATGGAAAAAAACAAAGAATCAAATGTAATGGCAAAATGATTTCGGTCCCTAAAAAATATGTAGGACGTTTTAATTGGTGTCAAACAGAGTTATATAAATTTCAAAAACAATATGAACAAGAAATCATGGCTATGGTAGATTTAGATGAGAATAATTTAAAAAAAGAACAAGAGGAATATGCAACAATATATGTTCAATTTAAAGAGGTAAATGATCGATTATTAAGTTTGGCAGAAAAAGCAAAACCATATAGCAATACGAATCAAGTGGTTGCAGTTGCTTCTTTAAATAAAGAGCCTTTATATGTTATGAAAAATAGCTTAAATCGTTTTAATAATTATTTTATGGAATATAAACGTTTACAAAAAGAACTTACTCGTTTTAGTGAAAGACATAATATAAAAGTACCCGTTATTGAAAATATGGATACTGTAGAAAATTTAGAAAAGGAATTGTACAATCAAATTTATAAGTTAAAAGATAGAAAATTACAATTAGAGGTTCAAAAAGAAGATACAAGTACTATTGAGTTAGAAATTAAGAAAAAGCAAGATAAATTGTATCAAATGAATAAAGGAAAACAATTTACCATTTTTGCAAATTTGAAAGTTTTATTTAAAAGTGCTTTACTTGTAGGCGATATTAGTAACTTTTACACAGAAGTTGTGAAAAATCCAGAAAATTTATTAAAAAATCCAAATTATACAGATAAAGAAAAAAGAAGTATATTAAATGAAATTTATACTAAAATGGATCGTTGTATTCAAAATGCAAAAGATAATAAAATATGTGTTCAAAATTTTTTGCAAAATCAAGTAAATAATGTAAAAAGGAGAATAAATATACTTCCAAAATTATCCAAAAATACATTTAAAATTACAGATATTCGTGATGCCAAAAATAAAAATGCCTTTAAAGTTGCAGTTGCTACAGCCTCTGTGGTTGCAGTGGCTGTTGTTGGAATACAAGGACTATCAAATTTATCAACTACAAGCCAAATGGAAATAGAAAAAAATATTGAAATGAATAGTGAAGAGTATGTATTGGCATCAAATCCAAATGTTTCTCCTATGACAAAAGAGGTAATATTCTCATCTGCTGAAGAGAATATGGAAAAATCCAATATACATCATGTCAAAGAATTATTTAAAGAAGAGCAGAAGAAAGAAAATACTTTTGTAGTAGAAACACTAGAAAAGAAAATTATAGATCAAAATGAAATTGTTACTCCAAAAGAAAAAGAAAACACTTATGAAAAAATATTTGAAAATAACTATGTTGATTTTGGGGAAACTTTTGAAATCAATAAACCCGAGATTTATGCCAATTATCTAGATGCTGCAAATGAAGAAAATGTATTAAAAGCAAGTAATGATTTAGATAGTAAAAGGGTTGTAGATGGAATTACGTATGAATACAATGGAGAATACATTTTTATAAGTAGTCATGATGAAGATGCCGAAGCGAAAAAATCCGCTCTAGAAGCAAACGGAGCTGTTCAAGTAAATTATCGTGGTGCAAATGAAAATGGTTGGGAAGGCTATTTTGCAGATGAGAATGTAACATTTACAAATGAAGGAAGAGGAAGATGATGGAAAAGTTAGAACGATATAAAATTTTAACAATAGAAGAAGAAAATGGTGATAAAGATTATACCATTGCCAATCTATTAGATTATAAGGAAACAACTTATCTTTATTTAATTGAAGTTGATAAAGATGAAAATTTAATTGAAAGTAATCAAATGATTGCAAGACTCGTTTTAAAGGATGGAGAAGAATCCATAGAAAAAGTAACCGATGAAAAAGAATTAAAAGAAGTCGCCAGAATGTTTTATGAATTATTTAAAGAGGATATGGCAGAGGAAACAATTGATGAGAATTAATTGTTTTTTCTTATAAAAATATATTTAAAAGAACTTTTAATTTAAAAAATATAGAGTAAATAAAAAAACTCTATTTTTTGTGCTATACTTTAATTAAGAAAATAGGTGAAGTATGAATAGTAAAATAAAAAAACTAAAAAATATAATCGAGAATAGCAGCAATATTGTTTTCTTTGGAGGTGCAGGTGTTTCTACAGAATCTGGTATTCCTGATTTTAGAAGTAAAGATGGGTTATATCATCAAAAGTATAAATTTCCACCCGAAGAAATTTTAAGTCATACCTTTTTTCTAAATCATCCGGAAGAATTTTTTACTTTTTATAAAGAGAAAATGAATTCTTTAAACTTTGAACCAAATATTACGCATCAAAAATTAGCAGAACTGGAAAAAATGGGAAAACTAAAAGCAATCATTACGCAAAATATTGATGGATTACATAGTAAAGCGGGAAGCCAAAATATTTTAGAACTTCATGGCAGTATTTTAAGAAATTATTGTATGAATTGCCATCAATTTTATAAAGCAGAGGAAGTGTTTCAAAGTAGTGGTGTACCAAAGTGTTCTTGTGGTGGAATTATAAAACCAGATGTCGTACTATATGAAGAAGCGTTGGATGAAAATAATTTAGAGATGGCAATCCAAGCAATTTTAAATGCGGAAGTCTTAATTGTTGCTGGTACGAGTTTAACTGTTTATCCAGCAAGTGGGTTAATCCAATTTTTTAAAGGAAAGTATTTAGTTTTAATAAATAAAGATGAGACACCTTATGATGGAATAGCTGATTTCGTGATTCATGAGAGTTTAGGAAATGTTTTTAAATATTTGTAAGGAGGATTTCTATGGCAAAAAGAGTTAAAAAAGCAAAACCTAAAAGTTTAATTGTTACATTTATTGTTTTGGTTTGTATGGGTGGTTATGGTATTTATCAAGAAAATAAGAAGGATGCAAATTTACCTTCCTATAATATAGAAGAAATTCCTGTCTATAATGGAGTAGATTCTATTATAATCAATAATAACAAACCCTTTTTTAAAGAAAGTGATTATAAGACAGAATCTTATGAAAACTATAGTGAATTTGATGCTCTTGGAAGATGTGGCACTGCAATAGCAAATATTGGTGTAGACTTAATGCCTACAGAAGAAAGAGGCAGTATTGGAATGATAAAACCTACTGGATGGCATACAGTAAAATATGACATTGTAGATGGTAAATATTTATATAATCGTTGTCATTTGATAGGGTATCAATTAACAGGTGAGAATGCAAATGAAAAAAACTTAATTACTTGTACAAGACAAATGAATACAAAAGGAATGCTTCCTTATGAAAATAAAGTAGTAGAGTATATAAAAAGTACAAACAATCACGTTTTATATCGAGTAACTCCAATATTTGAAGGAGAAAACTTAGTGGCAAGTGGAGTAGAGATAGAAGCCTATTCTATAGAAGATAATGGAAAAGGAATCGAATTTAATATATTTGTTTACAATATACAAGAGGGAATTGAAATTAATTACTTGAATGGAGAAAGCAAATTAAAAGAATATTAAAAATGTAATTAGGAACTACAGTTCCTTTTCTTGACAATAAGGTGTAAATATTAATGTAAAATTTATACACTTTATTTTTTTTGTGCTAAAATTTACTTAGAGTAGAAAAGGAGTTTTAGTATGGATTTAGATGTAAAATTTTCACTTGCTGATGCTTCCAAAATTCGTGGAATAGTGGATTTATGTAATGAAGTATTTGAAGAGCAAACGGATTATGAAGAAGCATTAAAAATATTTAATGAGTATAGAAGTGATCGTAATCAAATTTATATTATTGGAGAATACCAAGGGAAAATTATTGCTCATACGCGTATTGCTATTATACCTACTATTTTTAAAGATATGAATACATTTGCTATTTTGAATCACGTTTGTGTAAAACCAGAATTTCGTAAACATCATATTGCAACGAAAATGTTAGAAGTGGTTCGTGAAGTATGTAGAAACCATGAGTGTACTGCAATGAAATTATGGAGTCGAAATTTCCGAATACCAGCACATACCTGCTATAAAAAATTTGGCTTTAAAGCAGATGATTCAACATTTTTTAGTATTGATATTTAAAAGGAGTTAAAGGATTATGAAAATTACAAATGTATATATAGGTGGCTGGTTTCAAAGAACAATGCTACAATTAACAGAAATTTATGATTTTTTAAGAGAAGCCAAAAGCAAATTAAAATTAGATCCTGAAAAATTACAAGAATATCGTAAAAATCTAGCAATTGGTAAAATTGATTATGGCGTAGATGGAGAAGAATATATAAGATTTACTACTGCTTATGACTTATCAGTTAAAATTTATGAAGATGGGTTAATTTGCTTAAATGATATAAAAGTGAGTGAAGATACTTTATTTGCTGATTTAGATAAAGTAACAGATTATTATGAAAATAAACTTTCTCCGGCTCTTAGTTATCTTTTTAGTTTAGGAGCTCCTGTTCCTAAGGAACTTGCTAACATTGAAACAGTGTATCCTTACTTTATTGTATGTGATAAAGCCACAAAAGAACAAATTTCTGATTTATTAACAAGAACAGAAAAACAAAAATATTTTGAGTTTACAAATGAACGTTATGATGTCGTAAGAGGAGATAAATATTATTTTATTAATAATAAAAAACAATCTTTAGATAAAATTGAAAAGTATATTGAAGAACAAATTTTTATTCGTGAGTTTAAAGGGCAATTGCATCGCTATTTGAATTTACATCGTATTATTTGGGAAAAAATTGATAATGTTAAAGAAAATGTCAAAGTTAAGGGTGCTGATATTGTAAAATTTAATAGTAAACTTGAGGGGTATTCAAAAACTGTAAATTTAATTGATGGGCGTATTAATCAAATGAACACGTATATTTCAACACGTGAAAAAATTGCTAAAAGTGATGCTGAATTAACAGAATTTTTGGCTATCTCTGGGTATCGTTTTGAAACTTTACGAGATACTTTAAATTATATTCAATATTTATGGGATATGACACAAACGTATTTATCTTCTGCCCAAAAATTATTCTCTAGTTTAAAAAATGATGTTACAAGTAAATCCATTAATAGTTTGACAATTGTAACAAGTATGAGTGCTGGAGCATCAATTATTGGCTTGATTACAAAATCAGAGCCAACATTCACTATTTTTGGCGTCATTTACTTCTTTATTCTAGCCTTTATTGGTTGGGCATCTACTAGATTGCTAACATTTATTTCTAAAAATCGCCGTTATGAAGTGGCGGATGAGGCATACGACAAAAATATTGATAAAGATTAGGAAGAAAACTTCCTTTTTCTTTTGCCTCTGTTATAATAATAAAAAAAGAAAGTGATATTATGAAAAAAGAATTATTATCTCCCGTTGGAAACTTTAAAAGTTTAGAACAAGCTATTCATAATGGTTGTGATGCAGTTTACTTAGGAGGCAAAAAGTTTGGAGCAAGAGCATTTGCAGACAACTTTAATGAAAGTGAAATGATTGCTGCAATCAAGTATTGCCATTTGTATGGTGTAAAAATTTATGTTACGGTAAATACAATGATTTTTGAAAATGAAGTAGAAGAGTGCTTATCTTATATTCGTTTTTTACATCAAAACAATGTTGATGCCGTGATTATGCAAGATTTAGGTCTTATCAAATTGGTACGTGAAGTTTTTCCTAATTTAGAGATTCACGCCTCTACTCAAATGCATACGCATAACGAGAAACAATTAAAATTACTAGAAAGTTTAGGAGTCAAAAGAGTAGTACTTGCAAGAGAGTTAACGTTAGAAGAAATCAATAGCTTTGAAACCAGTATGGCAATAGAAGCATTTATCCACGGAGCCCTTTGTGTTTCCTATTCGGGACAATGTTTATTTAGTAGTTTACTTATGGGTAGAAGTGGAAATCGTGGTTCTTGTGCGGGTATTTGCCGTCTTCCTTTTACTCTTATAAAAAATGATAAGGTTGTAAAAACAAATGGAAATTATTTACTTAGCCCTAAAGAACTCAATACCTTAGATCGTTTTCAAGAAATTATGGATTCTAATATATATTCCTTGAAAATTGAAGGTAGAATGAAAAGCCCTTATTATGTTGGTTTTGTTACAAGATTATATCGTACTTTAATGGATAAGTATTATGAAAATAAGCCTTTACATATGGATGAAGAAGTAGAAAAATTAAAAGTTTTATTTAATAGAGGGTTTACCAAAGGACATTTATTTCAAGCTAAAAATGAAGATTTAATGAATATAGAATCTCCAAATCATCAAGGAATTTTTTTAGGAAATGTCATAGGATTTCAAAAAGATAAGATTAAAATAAAACTTGAGTGTGCTATTGAGCAAGAAGATGGCATTCGATTTTCTAGTGTAGATAAGGGGTTTATTGTCAATTTTCTATACAATGAACAAGGCCTTTTCATCAATAAAGCTAAAAAAGGCGAGATTATACTTGTCGATAATAAAATTGAATTAAAAGAAAAAAGTATCGTTTTAAAAACAATTGATTCTCACCATATAAAAGAACTCGAAAAAATAGAATACAAAAAGATTCCCATTACTTGTGAAGTTATTGCTAAGAAAATGGAATCTTTCTCTATTTGTTTTAGTGATGGAGTACATAAAATTACTCTAAAAGGAAATGTAGTAGAACAAGCCAGAAATAACCCAACGACTGATGAGATCTTAAAAGAAAAGATAAGTGCACTTGGAAATAGTCCTTTTGTGTTAGAAAATATTCGAATTAGAAAAGACAATGATATCTTTATTCCAATGAGTGAATTAAAAAATTTACGAAGAATGGGAGAAGAAAAACTTGTGAAAGCAAGAGAAGAAGTGATACCCCATCCTTTTATAGAGGCTAGTCAAATAAAAAAGGAAGAGTATATTTCAAAACCTACTTCTAAAATCAACTTAAATGTTTTAGTACGAAGCGAAGAACAACTTTGCGTATGTTTAGAATATAACGTTCATTCTATATATGTAACAGATGAAAATTTATACCAAAAATATAAAGAAAAAGGGAATATTTATCTAAGACTTAGTCGAGTAAAAAGTATTTTTAAAGATTATAATAGAGAAAAACTATTGATAGGGGAGACAGGTTCTTTATATACATATGGAAAGCGTAATGAAATAGTTACGGATTATTATTTCAATGTTGCGAATGCCTCTTGTTTTGCTTTTTTAGAAAAAATGTGGGCAAAAAGAATTACTTTCTCTATTGAAAATACGTTAGAACAAATAAAAGAGTTAAGTAAGTATATAAAAAGGAAAGAAAAAATAGAAATCTTTCTTTATGGGAAACCAGAAGTGATGGTTATGAAACATTGCCCTCTAAATATGCTTGTAAATCAAGAAAAAAGCTGTACAGTTTGCCAAGGAAAAAATGTTTATTCTTTTAAAGACCGTAATGGTAAGTTCTATAGAATTCTATCCAATCCGCAGGAAAATCATTTAACCCATTTATTTCATTATCAAAACTTGGATTTAAGAAATTATATAAAGGAATTGCAAGAAGTAGGAATTGAAAATTATCGTATTGAATTTTTAGATGAAACAAAAGAAGAAGTAGAGTCAATTATATGTAAATTATCATAGTGTAAATTTTTAGTAAAGAAAAGTAAAAATAGAGTAAAATTATTTATAACTTTACTTTTTTTTGCTATATTATAAATAGAATAATAAGGAGTGATTATTGTGAAGGTACCAAGTGTCGCAGAGCATATAAAACCAGCACATATAGCGTGTACAAAAGAGGATATAGCACCAATTGTTGTTATGCCAGGAGATCCATTACGTGCAAAATATATTGCTGATAATTTCTTAAGTGATGCAAAACTTGTTAGTGATACAAGAAATATGTTTGTTTATACGGGAACTTATAAGGATACGCGTGTAACGGTTATGGGTTCTGGTATGGGAATGCCGAGTATGAGCATTTATGCTTTCGAATTATTCTATTTCTTTGGTGTTGAAAAAATCGTTCGTGTTGGAACTTGTGGTGCAACCGTTCCAGAATTAAATATTCCGGATTTAGTTGTTTCTGATGCAGCATATAACGAGGGAAATTTTGCTTATAGTTATAATGGGGAACCAACACATATTGCGCACCCAAGCAAAACATTAAACGATACGATTATCAAAACGGCTAAAGAGTTAGGGCTAGAAACAAAAGTAGGAACGACTTTAACAATGGAAACGTTTACGTTTTATAGTTATAGTGATAATGTTCTTGCAAGAGTTCCAAAAAGATATCGCATTGTTGCAGAAGAAATGGAAGCATTTGCACTATTTCATATTGCAGAGTCATTCGAAAAACAAGCTGCTTGTATTCTAACTGTGGTAGACAGTAAATTTAATGAAAGTTTCATGTCCCAAGAAGATCGTGAAAAATCATTAAATGAATCTATTACACTTGCCTTAGAATCAATCATTAAATAAAAGAGTCTATTAAGGCTCTTTTGTTTTTAAAAAATTTATAGATATTTTTTGACAACATTCATAAATTCTTTTTTTAATTCATTTAAATATTCTTCTGTTTTGGCCTCAAATCGAATGGTTAGGTTTGGACCTGTATTGCTTGCTCGAACTAAAGCCCAACCGTCTTTAAAAGTGATTCGTACACCATCAATATCGTTATAGGTATAGTTTTTACTTTTTACATATTCTAAAACATTTTTAACAATTTCAAATTTATGCTCATTTGTGGTGGCTACTTTTATTTCGGGAGTAGAGTAGTATTTTGTCGTATCTTCTAGCATCTCACTTAAAGTTTGATTGGATTTCGATAAAATTTCTAAGAGACGAAGCCCAGCGTAAATGCCACTTCCTAAAGCATAATCACGGTCGTTAAAGAAAACGTGTCCAGAAAATTCTCCACCAAAAGATAGATTTAATTCTTTTGTTTTGGCTTCGGTATAACTTGTTCCTGTTCGGTAGCAATAAGGAGTACCTCCTAATCTTTGTATTTCATCTTCTAAAGATTTAGAACATTTTACATCATAAAGAATGGTTTTATTTTCTAATTCTGGTAATAAATTTTTAATAATCAAAATCATAAACTCATCCGCTGAAATATATTTGCCATTTTCTAGAACAATACCAATTCTGTCTCCATCCCCATCATAGGCAATACCAACATCTGCTTTTGTTTCTAAAACTTTTTTCTTTAACATTTCCATGTTTTCCTCAACAGCAGGATCGGGATGATGGTTCGGGAAAGATCCATCATTTTCATCACAAATATAAGTAATATCTAAATTTGGGAACATACTATGGATTTCTTTGGCAATACAAGTAGTTGCTCCATTTCCTAAATCAATAACGGCTTTTACTTTTTTACTTCCCATTTCTATATTTTTTTTCATATATTCTAAATAAGCTTTTTTAATATCTTTGCTTATGACTTTTCCTTTGCCACTTAAAAATTTTCCTAAAAGAATATAATCCCGAAATGTATAAATCATTTCTCCTCTAGCATTAGCGAGTTTATCAAATGAAAACTTAAATCCATTGTCTTCTTTAGGATTATGACTGGCTGTTACCATAATGCCATACAAATTATTTAGATGCCTTGTCAAATAATGCATTGGGGTTGTAATTTGCCCATAGTTGATGACATCACAACCACTATCGGTGATTCCCTCTATTAAAGCATTACTTAAAGCTAAACTAGAAAGGCGATTGTCTCTTCCAACTACACAAGTTTTTGCGTTTAATTTTTCTATTAAGTAGCTTCCATAGCCACGCCCAATGAAGTAAGCACTTTCCTCATTTAAATTTACATTGTATGTACCACGTATATCATATTCTTTAAAAATTGATGTATCTATTTTCATAGGTTAACCTCTTTCTATACTATATATATGATATCATATAAAAAATAGAAAATCCAATTTGTAAAGTGCTTTACTTTATGTTGACAAAAATAAGTAAATAATAGTATAGTGAAAATAGAAAGTTGGTGTTTTTTTATGGAAGATATGAACGAATATTTTGAAAATATAAGAAAGTCTAGTGAACGCTTAGAACATAGATTTCAAGAAATTAATAAGGAAGCACAACAACATTTAGAAAAAATAAATCAAAAAGTAGAAGGACTAACAAAAAATGCAGAACTTGAGAGTGCCGTTATAGCTTCTACCAATGACCACATTTTAACTGGTGGAATAGAAGCAAATTTACAATCTACTATGATTGCTTTAAATAGCAAAAAAATGAAATCTAAAGAAGATCCTAAAATATTACAACCTTTGCTATATGATGAAAAAGAAAATGTAGAAGATTATAGTTTTAGTGAATCATCTAAAAAAATAATATCAGAACTTCCAAGTGGTGCGGGTTTATATATACCGGAAGAGGTTATGAAAAAAAGTATGAAAAAAAGTGTAAAACCTGAAGTTAAAGTGAAAAATAAACAAAAGATGAAAAAAATGGATCAAGAAAAAATGAATAGAAAAGTCTTAAAATTTGTGGGTACAGTTGTTCTTACGGCTGGTATAACGACTTCTGTTGTAAGAAATTTTGCTGATGATGTATATGCAAACCATTTAAAAAAAGAAGCATTAGAGGAGTACACAGAGACTATTTATGAGCCAAATACAAAAGAGGAATGGGCAAGAAATGATGGTGTTAATAGATTAATGGATTCTCATGATTTTGAAAATATGATAGAAGAAACTCGTCAAAGGTATGAAGATCCAGTTGTTGGCTTTTATATGTTGTATACCAAATTAGATCAAGAATGCAAAAATAATTATATGAATAGCATTATGGCTAGTTTTAATCTTCATTATGGAACAGATTATAAAGATTTAGAAGATATCCTAGTAAAAAACAATTTTAAAGATTATTATGAACTTTCAAAATATGTAAGTTTTGAAATTTATAAGTTGCATGCAGAGGAGGAAAAAGTATATGACGGAAGTCAAAGTAGTACGCTTGGAAGATAAGGAAGAATACGTTATTGTAGATACCATTTCAATTCATGATATAAAATATATTTATCTATGCTTACCAAATGAATTAGAAAACGAAAATACAGAAATATCAGAGATGGTAATCAGAAAATTAGATAAGAAAGAAAAAAATATTTTGGGATTGGATACGGAAGAGGAGTATAAAGTTGCCTTAGATGCTTTTGCGAAAAAATGGAGCTTGAACAAAAAAATTGAAATAAAAGGATAGAAATATTCTTTTTCTTTTGGTATACTATAGATAACAATAGGAGGAAAAGAAAATGAAAAAAGAAAAATTAAACCTCCCAACTTCAGGAAACAACCTGGGGGGGGGGTTATTTAGAAAGTAAACGAAACCCAGGAAAGTTAGAGAAGTTTACCAAAAACAAAAACCAAAAAAGAATAATAATAGGTTCTATAATAGGAGTAATACTTTTAATTGGAGGAATTACTCTTTATAAAACGTTTGCTTTATATGAAGAAAAAAAAGAGTTTAATGTCTTAAAAGGAGTAGTACCTGATTTTAATATAGGAGATATACAACTTGCGTTTACCATAAGTGGAGAAAGTACTACTGAACCATTTCCAGAAAAAAATACAGGCTATTTAGTAAATAGTGTTACCTGCGAAAATGGAGCAAGTGCTGAATGGGATAATACAACATGGAGTTTAAC
>CAZIDI010000005.1:0-21612 GCA_964537805.1 uncultured Muribaculaceae bacterium
ATATTGTGATTTGATTTTTAACATAAAATTTTTAGTAAAAAACCGAAACTCAAAAAATAATTATAGATTGACTTCTATAAGAGAAATTATGTATTATAGTAATATCAAAACGTTAGAGCATCAAGTGGAGGGTATAAAATGGATAAAAAGAGGAAGTGAATATATCACGTATCACCCTTTTATAGAAGATTTAAAAAACAGAAGAGTTTATGTTACAAAAAGAGATATTAAAGCGATTCCTGATTTTTTAGATGCTTTTCCTAAAGATATGTTAATATATGAAATGTGGTATGCACAACTTAAAAATTGTGATTCATTTGAAAATAGGAACGGGGGGTTGATTTTTACAACCTCAGTATCGAATGTGGGAATAACTGTTTAGATTTGTATCCCCTAAATTTAAGTAGAAAAAAGAAAAGAAATTAATTATTTTTCTTTTCATAATGCATTATAATAAATTATAATAAATTTTAATAAATCATTTAAAGAATTTTGATTAATCTCTTCTAAATTTTCTTTTAATTTCTTTTGTAATTCCAAATCGTTTAATAATTGAATTGCTTTTATAGCAATTTTTTTTGAATCGGTTTCTAAAAGAGCCATTTCTTTTTGCGAAAAATATTTGGCATTATACGTTTCCACTCCGGGAATTGGGCAGATATGGATAAAAGGTTTACGGAATATTGCGGCTTCTGTAGTGGAAAGACCTCCTGGTTTTGTTAAAACAATATCGGAAAGAAATATATATTCTGAAACATTTTCGATAAAACCAAATACTTTTAATCGAGCGTCGTTTATTAAATTTAATTCTTTTTGTAATTTTTGGTTATGCCCACAAATCACCCATAGACCGGTATGAATATCCATTTCTGCTAATAAACTTTCAACAATTTTGGAAATATGGCCAAATCCCATAGAGCCACTCATAAGCAAGATGTTTTTTGGATATTTTACTTCTATCTTTTTTAAAAGTTCATCTTTAGCAAAAGAAAAGTAGGGTACTGGTATTCCAAGTGGAATTAGTTTTTTCTCTTTAATATGCATATGTATATAATCTTCTTTTAACTCTTTGGTAGGAATAATAAAATAATCAGGATTTACTTCATTGGTAAAAGGAATGCATTTATAATCCGTTCCTACAAATAAAAAGGAAATCTCTTGTTCTTTTTTAAGTTCTGTTAGAGCAAGAGAAGGATACAAATGGGTACAAATACACAAATCATACTTTTTAGTATCAATCAGTTCTTTTAATCTATTTTTACCATATTTATTTAATAAGTACACGGGAGAAGTTAATTTCGTTTTGTTATAAAGTTCTCCTAATTTATAAAGCCCTTCAAACAATTTTCCATTGCAATACAAAGATTTATAATAAAATTCTTCCACCAGAACTTGGTTTTTCTTATCAAAAAGTTCTAAATAATTTTGAAAATCAGTAGGGATGCCTTGTTGATTAAAATACGCTACAATATTTTTGGCAGCTTGATTATGCCCACCACCTGTTGAACAACTAAGAACTAAAACTTTCATTTTTCATCCTCCATCCTATCAATATGGATGTACATATCATTTAAATAATTATAGCCAAAATGTCGATCTAAAAATTCTTCATATTGATTTCGGGGAGCAATACCCATTTGTTCTTTTTTCATTCTTTCAAAAGCACTAATAGTAAGAAGTGCATCAAATACTAAAAAAACAAGCAAGACATACATAAAATATTTTCCAAATTTGTTATTTAATTTCTTTAACATTTTTTGAAAAAAAGGGTAAATAAACTTAATCCAAAAGATTCCTAAGAATCCCCAAAATATGCTAAAAAGTAAACAAACACGGCCATTGATATTGAAAGGAAGATTCGAATAATCCCAAGCACAAAAGCCCATCACAAGTTCCATGCCAAAACTCATAATGTATTCTAAGAGGGTGGCACTTAAAAAAGAAAGAGCAAATATTTTTAGAAGAAAACTTTTTTCTTCCTTGTAGAGTAAAATCGTAAGAAGTGCCCCTCCAAAACCATAAGCAAGACAAAATGGACCAAGTACTAAAGATGAGTGATTGACAAATATATGATTACGAAAGTAAAAAAAGATAAATTCCACAACCCAACCGAATACAGATGTAATAACAAAAATATAGAATATTTCTTGAAAATTCATTTTTCTTTTTAAATTCATACTACAACCTCAACTTTGCATTTATTATAGCAAAAGAAAAGTGAAAATAAAATGACAGGATTTAAGATTTTGTTGTTTTTTTCTTTTTGGTTGTTTTCAAAGTATCACGAATTTCTTTAAGAATCGAAAGTTCAGTTTCTTGGATTTCTTCTTTTCCTTCTTCTTTTTTAGAATTTTTATGTCCTAATTTAGAAAGTTCATTAATAAATTTCACAAATAGGAAAACACAAAATGCTATAATTAAAAAATCAATTACGTTTTGGATAAAACTTCCATACATAATTTTAGAATCTCCTAATTGTATCGATAAGTTACTAAAATTAATACCTCCTAGTATCATTCCAATAATAGGCATTAAAATATCATTCACTAAAGAAGAAACAATTGTACTAAAAGCCCCTCCAATAATGACACCAACTGCTAAATCGACCACATTTCCTCGTGAGATAAATTTTTTAAACTCTTTTAACATAATAAAACTCCTTTCTTATCGTATTATAACATAGCACAAGTATATTTTGTTTGATATAATAGAAAAGAAAGAAGGTTAAAAAATGGAATATTTAGATATTTATGATGAAGAAGGAAAATATTTAGGAAAAGAGGAAAGAAGTATCGTTCATAAAGATGCGTTATGGCACAATACCGTTCATTGCTGGCTATATGATAAAGAGGGAAATATTTATTTTCAAATCAGACACGATAAGAAAAAACTGTATACAACAGCATCAGGGCACGTAAAATATGGAGAAACAATTAAAGAAGCCTTCGGGCGTGAAATAGAAGAAGAAATAGGCTATAAAGTAGACTACCAAGAAGCCAAATTGATTGAAATTAATAAATTCGTAATGGATAGAGAAGAAGAGGATGGTTCTTTGTTTAGAGATAGAGCCTTTGCGAATGTATATGCTTGTTTGTTTGTAGGGAAAATGGATGAATTTGATTTCTACCCAGAAGAACTAGATGGAATTGTAAGAGTAAATGCTAAAGATACTTTAGAAGTACTAAAAAATGAAGAAGGAAGTCTTTCTGCTAAAAAGTGTTATAAAGAAAATGATAAGGTAGAAGTGATAGATACAACGATTTCTTTTGAAGATTTCTTAGTAAACAAAGGCGAAACGGCTATTACGAAATATGGCAAAGTACTAGAATTTATTATTGCAGAAATTGACAAGCAATAAAATAAGGGTATAATAAAAGAATCATTTAAAGGAGAAAATACGATTATGAATGAAAAAGATGAAATGTTTGAAAATAAAACAAAAATAATAGAGGAAAATGGAAATGAAATAGTCAAAGATACTTCTACAAATTTACTAGAATTTTTAATTAAAGAAATGGAAAATCAATTAGGAGATTTAAATGAAAAAATAGCAAAATTAACAGAAAAGATAAAATATAATAAAAAATGGTTAGCTATTTGGGGGCCATTTTTGATTTTACTAGTTTGTGTTTCAACATATATCCCATCTGTTTTACTATTTATTTTATGTTGGTTAATTATAGTTATTGGTGAATTCAAATGTTATGATTTTGTAGCAAATTATAACCATTCAAAAAAATCGTTGCATATTACAGAATTACAGTCTTTTTATTTAAAAAGAGTCATTCTTAAAAAGAAACAAGAGTTAGAAGAATTAAAAGAAAGCAATCAAAAAATAGAAGTTGTAGAAGAAGAATCAGAAATTAAAGAAACTGAGGATAGAACATATTTACAAAATTTAAGAAATCATCTTGAGACCTTAAAAAGATATAATAAATCCTTTATAGAATACGAAGCAGATAAATATGCAAGAGGTTTTTGGGGGGTAGAAGATAAAGAAAGAGTCATAGAAGATGGCCTTGATGCTAAAATCTATGAAGACTACTTAATTGAATATAATACGCGTAAATTAATGAAAGATAAGAGAACTTTATGATTTTAGCCATCGTAGGTCCAACCGGTGTTGGAAAAACAAAACTAAGTATTGAACTTGCTAAAATCTATAATGCTATTATTATTAATTGTGATGCAGTGCAAGTTTATCAAAATTTAAATATTGGCAGTGCAAAAGTAACAGAGGAAGAAAAAGAAAATATTCCCCATTTTTTGCTTGATTTTGTAAGCCCAAATGAACATTATACAGTCTATCAATATCAAAAAGATTTACGTGAGATTTTAAATAAAAATAAAGACAAAAATATTATTTTAGTTGGCGGAACAGGACTTTATTTAAAAGCTGGCCTTTATAATTATGAATTTTTAGAAGAAAAAGAAAATAACAAGTACGAAAGTTTAACTAATGAAGAATTATATCATTTAGCCTTACAAAAAGATAAAAATTGTAGTATACACATGAATAATCGCAAACGTTTAATCCGATTTTTGAATAAAGAAAAAGAACCTACAATGCCTCCTAAACCACTTTATGATGTTATTTATATTGGACTTACTACGGATAGACAAAATTTATATAGAATTATAAATAATCGTGTTGATAAAATGATACAAAATGGTTTAGTAGAAGAAGCAAAGAATCTATTTTCTAAATACCCTGATTCTGCCATTTTAAATAGTGCTATTGGCTATAAAGAATTAAAGAAGTACTTTGCAAATGAAATCAGTTTAGATGGAGCAGTGGACTTAATAAAAAAAAATTCTCGCCATTATGCCAAAAGACAATATACGTGGTTTAATCATCAAATGAAAGTTGAATGGTTTGATGTAAATTTTGATAATTTTTCTAAAACAATAGAAAAAATAGTAGGGTATATTGAAATGCAAAACAAATAAAAAAGAATACCTTTACAAAATACGACAAAAAAGTTTTTAAAGATAGATTAATATAACCTCTTACATAGAAGATTTAATTTATGAAATAAGAGGATGACAAGTGATGCTTGATTCGGATTTAGCAAAGTTGTATCAATGTGTAAATGGTACAAAAGATATCAATAAAGCAGTTAGAAGAAATGTAGATAAATTTCCAGAGGATTTTTATTTTGAATTGACTGCAAACGAATATGAAGAAATTTTGAGGTTCCAATTTGGAACCTCAAAGTTAGGAAAAGATGGAAGAAGAATATAGAACTTATGTATTTACAGAACAAGGAGTTGCTTGTTAAGCACTATTTTAAAATCATATCATATATAATAGACTGAGGAATTTTTAAAAAGAATAAAAAAACAAAGTTCGACAAAAAACTATATAAAAAAGTGTTAATATACTTCCTTAAATCAAGGAGGTGTATTTTTTTGGAAAATACGATACAAGAAAATTTAAAAATAGAAGATATGATATTTGAGATAAATGAAAAACAAGTAATGCTTGATTCAGATCTTGCTAGACTTTATCAATGTAAAAACGGAACTAAAGCGATAAACCAAGCAGTGAAAAATAATCTTGAAAAGTTTCCAAATCGATTTTCTTGGAGGTTAACACAAAATGAGTTTATGGATTTGCGGTCAAAATTTTTGACCGCAAATAAAAAATATAATATGGTGAGAACTTTGCCAAGAGTTTTTACAGAAGAAGGTACAGCCATGTTAAGTACTATTTTAAAAACGAATGTGGCTACGCAAGTAAGCATACAAATATTAAATTGCTACAAGAAACATTTTCCAAATTTGAAGAAAAAAGAAAAGTAAATGAAATCTATTTTGAGGGACAAATCTGGGATTCCCATTCTAAAATATTAGATATATTTAGAAGTTGTAAACAAGAACTCATTATCATAGATGCTTATGCAGATAAAACAACTTTAGATATCATTAAAAACTTAAATGTACAAGTTACCTTAATTGTGAAAGAAAAAAGTTTACTTACTTCAATAGAAATAGAAAAATGCCAAGAACAATACCATAATTTAGAAGTCATTTATGATAATACTTTTCACGATCGATACTTTATAATAGACGCAAACATAATTTATCATTGTGGAACGAGTTTAAACCATTTAGGAACTAAAACATTTTCTATTAATTTACTGGAAGACGAAGTAGTAAAGAAATCTTTATTAGATAAGACAGAAACATTAAAAAAAGAGAATGCTTAGTTTTCACATTCCTTTTTTTAGTTCTGGGTAGATTCTTTCACTAAAGATATGTTCTTTAACCACAACTTCTCCCGTATCTGCTTCTTCAAGTTCTTCAGAAGTAATTAAAAAATATTTATGTTGTAGATAATCTTTTCCATCACTACTCACAGGGTCATCCCAAGTTAAATCTAGATGTAACCATTGATTATCAAGGTATACAGCATTCCAAACATGCCCAGAAATATCTTTTTGCATTAGTTCTGTTGCTACTTTAAAGTTTTTGATTTCCATCTTTTCTAAAAAAAGTGCCATTGCATCGGTATACCCACTACAAGTTGCATATCCTTCTATTAAAGGACCATATGCTTTATAAGAAATGTAATTCGATGTATCATTATCATTTCTTTCTACATCATATTTACTATGGTCTACAATATAATCGTGTATGACTTTTATTTTTTCATAATCACTCATATCATTAGTAACCACTTCATTATAAATTTCATCCACCTTTTTGGTAATCATATTGATTTCTTCTTCGCTATACAAATAATGAACGGTAATATTGATTTCTCCTGATTCAAAAATTTCGGTTTGAATATTCGAAAAACTATTAAAAGGATGGACAAAATTATTAATATAAGTTAAAGTTTCTTCATCATCACTAATTTTTTCTACATCTTTCGTACAATTTTTATATTCACTAGGGCAATAAAAAGTAAATGTTTTATAACCGCTATTGGTAATCGTATAATAAATATTTAAAATATCGTTATAACTTAAAGGAACAAAATCAGTTGTATTTTGTACATAAATAAAATTATCGCTCTTTTTATAAGAATTCGCTTCTGCAACTACAACTTCAGGATTCTTTTCAAGAGAACTTGCGATAGTATCAGAAATTTCTTCGATATGCAAAAAAACAAATAAAAGAAAAAGAATACAAAAAAGGGGAATTATATTTCTTTTCAATAGTTTCATAGCATCACCTTTTTTATTTTAACATTAAAAAATGAAGTACGCTATTTTTTTTACTTCATTTCTTTAATTTTATTTGATAATCTAGATTTTTGTCTTGCTGCTGTATTGGATTTAATTAAGCCTTTACCTGCGGCTTGGTCAATATTTTTTTTCATTTCATTAAATAAAGAGTTTGCTTTTTCTTTGTCTCCTGCTTTAATAGCAAGATCACAATTTTTGATTAAGTTTTTCACTCTTGCTTTAAGTTCGTGGTTATTTTCTGTCTTTTTAGCAATTACTTTTACTGCTTTTTTAGAACTTTTAATATTAGGCATAAATATCTCCTTTCTTAAATTCACTAACAATTCTATCAAAAGTATAAGACTTTTGCAAGTATAAACCCGTTAAATCCTATGCGAGTAAAACAAAATTTATTTTCCATACTAGTAGTAGGAGGTAAATACGGGATGAAACAAAAACTATTTTTAGATGTTTCGGTAGATAAAATCGATGCAAAATGCAAATTAGAAGAAAAGAAAACGAATTATTTTAAGACAACCCATTATGCAGTAGCAAAAGAAACCAAAAGAGAAGTAAAAAGAGAAATAGGGGATTATTTTGTAATGCAATTTACTTATGAAACTCTATTAACGAAACAAAGTCTATTAACAAAAGAAGTCGAACGTATTTTAAAGCAATTTTTAAAACAATATCAAAAAACAAAAAAAGTACTAGTTATCGGTCTTGGAAATAAAGAAGTCGATGGCGATGCTTTGGGGGTAATTACAACCAATAAAGTAATTGCTACCAACCAATACCACGATTTTTTAACACTACCCAAAATTGCACTCTTTAACCCTTCCGTTACAGAAAAAACAGGAATCAATTCTTTTAATTTAATTGAAATGGTCGTGCGTGATTTAAAGCCAGATGTTATTATTATGATTGATTCTTTGGCAACTAAAAGTGAAGAGTATTTAAATTGCGCTATTGAAATGAATGATACGGGGATTATTCCTGGAAGTGCCTTAAATTCTTCAAAAGAAATTAGTCATAAAACATTTGGAATTCCTGTACTTACCATCGGAGCTCCTTTGTGTTTAGAAATAAATAAAAAATTTTATACAAGTGTTTTTATTCACGAAGTGTTAGAGGCTACATCTAATATAATTGCAAATAGTTTAAATACTATTTTTATAAAACATTCATAAGATGTTTTTTTATGACATTTTTTTCTTTTCTTTTTGTTTATACTTTAAAAAAGAAAGGATAAGATAGGGATGGCAAATAAATTTAAAAGCAAGCGAAAATTAAAGTTTAGGTATAAAATACTTTTTAGTATGAGTATTGTTTTTGTTTCGTTTCTTTCTATTTTCCATTTTCTCTATAATAAGTTTTTAGTTAAAATCGACAATGAAACTTTGATTAACTATTTAGTGGATTATAACTTAAATACGAAAAAAACCAATAATGTGTTTTATGATATTGTTAATTTAAATAGTACGAATTTTTTACTCAAATATACTTTAGGGGTAGATACATTACGAGAAGAGGAAGAAGAAGTAAGTGGAATAGAAGCCTCCTATGTAGAAGATCCCTATGATTCAAAAGTAAAAGAACCAATTCTTTATATTTATAATACCCACCAAACGGAAGGATACCAAAAGAATAACAATGCGTCTTATAACATTACACCTAGTGTTTTAATGGCTTCTTATATATTAAGAGAATCTTTAAATGATTTAGGGGTCCCCTCTATGGTAGAAACAAATGATATTGCAGAGTTATTACGAATTCATAGTTGGAAATACTCATATTCTTATGCTGCAAGTAAAATTTTGTTAGAAGATGCTATGCGTAAAAATCCAAGTTTAATTTATTTTATTGATTTACATCGCGATTCTATGTCTTATGATGTTACGACCACAACTATAGAGGATAAAAAATATGCCAAAGTTTTATTTGTGATTGGAAAAGATAATCCAAATTATGAAAAAAATTTAAAAATGGCGGAGGCAATAAACGAATATATAAAAAAAGTAAATCCAAAATTAACACGGGGAATTTCTCAAAAAGGAGGAAGTGGGGTCAACGGAATTTATAACCAAAATCTTAGCCCTAATGCTATTCTAATTGAACTGGGAGGACAATATAATACTATTACAGAAGTCAATAATACTTTATCTATTCTTGCTGATGCGATTCGTAGTTACGTGAAAGGAGAATAAGTTTGAAAAAGAAAGAAAAAAATCCTTTTTTTAAAATATTAAGCCTTTTATTTCTACTATTTGTCAGTTTATATATTGCCTTAGAAAGTGGTTATTATGAAGCAAAATTAACGAAAAAAACAGCGATGACAGAAGAAAGCATTCAAAAATTTGAAGAAGATATTAAAAATGGCAATCCGATTGATGTGAATTCTTATGTATTTGAAGAACATAAAGACTACAGCAATAATACCACCGATGTGGCGATATTTATTGGCAGCAAAGTAGAGTCCTTTATGTCGAGTGGAATTACAGAAATTTTTGAAATTGTAAAATCACTGTTTACTTAAATTATTATTATTTTTGACATATTTTTTGTTATACTATATTAGAAAGGATTAAAATTATGAATACAACATTGTTAAAAGAAGTATTACTAAGAAAGTATACTGATAGAGAAGAAGGAATTGAATTAGAAGAATTTTTAAAAAATACCAAAACAATAAAAAATATTTGGCAAGAGTTTCATCATATCGTCCGTAGCAATGTAAAATATTTTTATAAAAGTGAAACAATTCAAGGTTTAAAATTAGTAACCGTTTGTAATAAAATTTATCTTTTTATAAGACTACATCCTTGGGATTATTTAATCATTGATTTAGAAACAAAAAAAGTTGTAAATAAAATCGAGGCCCAAGCTTTATTTTCTGAAACATTATTTATAGAAACTTTTGGAGAAGAAAGAGAAAAAGAAAAATATTTATTTTTAAACATTTGCAAAAATCCAGAAAAAATTTTAAATTTTTATTTAGAAAATGAAAATGTTTTATCCTTACCAACTTTCTTTTATTATTCTATTGAGGAAGATGCAAGTACATATTTATATATAGACTTTGTAGGAAAATTAAGCCACATAGGTTTTTTTGTAAATCAGCATGGTTTGAAGGAACAATTTTTTTGGGATAGTCAAAATAACAATAGAGCATTATATGAAAAAACCATGAATATAAAAATTCCCTACGATAAAATACCTTCAGGAATTTTAGAAAAAGATAAAACAAGAACAAGGAAGTTACCAAGATAATTGGTGCTTTTTTCTTTTCATTTGCCTTAAAATTCAGTATAATAGGAATTGTGATGAGAGATGAAACAAGATAAAATCCGTAACTTTTCGATTATTGCTCATATTGATCACGGCAAAAGTACTTTAGCAGATAGAATGCTTGAAATTACTGGTGCTATTGATAAAAGAGAAATGGTAAACCAAGTATTAGATAATATGGATTTAGAACGTGAACGTGGGATTACCATTAAACTAAATGCTGTACGCCTTAATTACCAGTATAATAACGAAGATTATATTTTAAATTTAATTGATACTCCGGGACATGTCGATTTTTCTTATGAAGTATCTAGAAGCCTTGCTGCTTGTGAAGGAGCTATTTTAGTTGTGGATGCCGCTCAAGGAATAGAAGCCCAAACACTAGCTAATCTTTATCTTGCGATGCAAAATGATTTAACGATTATTCCTGTCATTAACAAAATAGATTTACCGAACGCCGATGTAGAAAAAGTAAAAAAAGAATTAAAAAGTGTCCTAGGATTTCGGGAAGAAGAAATATTACTTTGTAGTGGAAAAACCGGAGTGGGTGTAAACGCTGTTTTAGATGCCGTTATTACACGCATAAAACCTCCTCAAAATAATGTAACAAAACCTTTACGTGCTTTAATCTTTGATTCTTATTTTGATTCTTATAAAGGAGTTGTTGCTCTTGTAAAAGTCGTGGATGGCAAGTTAAAAATAAAAGATACGATTAAAATGATGGCAAATGGAAGTTGTTTTGAAGTTACAGAACTGGGTGTTCATACTCCTAAAGAGCAAAAACTAGAAACTTTAGAAAGTGGAGAAGTCGGATACATCTGTGCCAGTATTAAAGATATAGAAACCGTAGAAGTAGGAGATACTATTACAACAAGTGTAAATCCTGCTAATATTCCCCTAGAAGGGTATAAAAAAATGAAACCTATGGTGTATTCAGGAATATTTCCCGTTGAACCAAATAAATATGAAGCCTTAAAAGAGGCTATCGGAAAGTTGAAATTAAACGATGCGGCTTTAACGATAGAACCCGAAACTTCTGATGCTTTAGGATTTGGCTTTCGAATGGGGTTTTTAGGGCTTTTACATATGGATATTATAATGACTCGAATTGAAAGAGAATTTGATATTGAAATTATTGCAACAAGCCCAAGTGTCATTTATGAAGTGACCAAAACAAATGGCGAAATCCTAAGTATTGATTCTCCTAATAAAATGCCAGACAATACCTATATTAAATCGATAAAAGAGCCTTACATTTTTACCAATATTATTGTTCCCAGTGATTATATTGGGGCGATTATGGATCTTTGTCAAAATAAAAGAGGAATTTATCAATCACTAGAATATATCGATGATACCAGAGTAAATATTCATTATGAAATTCCTTTATCGGAAATTGTGTATGACTTTTTTGACCGTTTAAAAAGTACGACCAAAGGGTATGCTTCTTTCGATTATGAATTATGTGGGTATAAAGAATCAAAACTCGTGAAAATGGATGTTTTATTAAATGGAGAAGTTGTAGATGCTTTATCGGTGATTGTGCATAAAGATTTTGCTTATGCAAGAGGAAGAATGGTTGTTGAAAAGTTAAAAAAAATTATTCCAAGACAAATGTTTCAAATTCCTATTCAAGCAAGTATTGGTTCTAAGGTAATTGCAAGAGAAAACGTAAGTGCTATGAAAAAAAATGTTTTGGCCAAATGTTATGGTGGAGATGTCTCTCGTAAACGTAAATTATTAGAAAAACAAAAAGAAGGGAAAAAGAAAATGAAAATGCTTGGTAGTGTAGAAGTACCAAAAGAAGCATTTTTGGAAATATTAAAGGAGGAGAGTTAAATGGCCCAAGCAAATTATAAAGAAAGACTCGCTATTATTGAACCTTTGATTATGAAAGAAGGCTATACTTTAAAGAAAATAAGTGAAAATACTGATTTAACACTATCCGAAATTAAAGATACAATATATGTGCTAAACCGTGTTGGAACTGAAATTTACAATGAAGAAAAATATACTATTTTGAAACAAAAAATGAAAGAAAATGCAAATATTCCTTTTCGTAAAGAAAAAATAGAAGAAAAAGATTATCGAAAATATTTGGATCAAATAGAATACTATGTAATGAGTGAAAAACGTTCAGTAATAGATATTCCTAATAAATTTTCTATTTCAATGCGATATTTTTATATAATTTTAAATTTTTTAAATAATCCAAATTCTATGTACTATAATCCTAAGCGTTATGAAAAAATAAAAAATCAAATACAGCAAAATTTAATGGAAAAAAGAACAATACTAAAATCACAAAGTTCAAAGATAAATATTCCTTTTGAAGAGTTACATAGCAAAATTGATGATAGTAAAATTCTTGCCTTAAAAGGGAAGAAGGCTACAGACTTATCACAAGAAGAAAAAGATTTAATTGCTAGGTATCAATTGAAATATTATTTATCTTCTAGTCTGCGTGGTGAGCTATTAGGTTATGATAAAAACACAATTCAAAGATATAGTGCAAGTTTAGCAGAAAAAAATATGATTTTTGCTGAAAAATATACTTTACATACTAAAATTTATAAAGAACAAAACGAAAGGTATGCCGAACAATATAATGCTAATTTTTCTAGGGGGGAGGGGGTTCTAGATAATTGGCTAGTTATCTGGAGGTATCAATATGAGTGAAGAAAAAATAAACAACTTAAAACAAATTGTCGAAAATCCAAAAGACATGAACGAATTATTTGCAGTGATTTATGAAATGTTTGACAATCAAGATATGACAGAAGAAGAGATTTGCGAGGTATTAAACAGTATGCATTTGCCAGATGAAATAAAAGAGCAAATTATAGAAGAGGAATCTCTTTTGAAAAAATAGAGGGGTATTTTTATGAATTTGGAAAGTAAAAGTGTATATATTCATATTCCTTTTTGTAAAACAATCTGTTCTTATTGTGATTTTTGTAAAGTTTTTTATAATGAAAAATGGGTATATGTGTACTTAAGATGTTTAAAAGAAGAAATAGAAGATGTTTATAATAACGAAGAAATAAAAACCATTTATATTGGAGGAGGAACACCCTCTGTACTTCCTTTAAAATATTTAGAAAAACTATTTGCTATTCTAAAAATATTCAATACGAAAAATTTACAAGAATTTACTTTTGAATGTAATGTAAAGGATCTATCAAAAGAAATGTTAGAAATATTACGAAAAAATAAGGTGAATCGTTTAAGTATTGGAATAGAGTCTTTTCAAAACGATAAATTAAAATTAATGGGAAGAAGTCATACTTTTGAAGAAACCCAAGAAAAAATAAAATGGGCAAGAGAGTTAGGTTTTAACAATATCAATGTTGATTTTATTTATGGCTTTGCTTTTGAAAATAAAAAAACAATTAAAAAGGATTTAAAACAGATTCTTTCTTTAAAACCAACCCACATAAGTACTTATAGTTTAATGGTAGAAGAGGGGACTTTACTTTTCTTAAATAAAATAGAAAGAATGAACGAAGATGAGGATGCTGATGCTTATGCTTTTATTTGTAAATTCTTAAAAAGATGGGGATATACCCATTATGAGGTAAGTAATTTTGCAAAAAAAGGATTTGAATCTCTCCATAACCTTTGTTATTGGCAAAACCAAGAATATTTTGGTTTTGGTCTTTCGGCATCAGGCTATTTAGACAAGGTTCGTTATACAAATACACGTTCTTTAACAAAATATTTAAAAGGAGAATATAACGGAGAAAAAGAACTCTTAACCAAAAAAGATATTATGGACAATCATTTGATGTTAGGATTTCGTCTTACCAATGGTTTTAATATCAAAGAATTTGAAAATCTTTATGGAGTAAAACTAGAAGAAACCTATCCCATTAAACCACTTTTAAAAAATGGGGATTTAATGATAAAAAAAGGCAATATTTTTATAAATCCGGACAAACTATATATTATGAATGAAATATTATTAAAAATGATATAGAGGGTGAGGATTTGAAAAAATACATTCTATTGCTTTTTTTCTTTTTATGGATGCCAAACATTGTTTGGGCAAGCACGATTGAATTAGAAGAGTTAACGATTAAAAACGGCGAACTTTCAATTCCTTTTGATAAATTAAATAATGAATACACGGTTATTCTAGATAAAGAAGAATACTCTTTAGATTTAGAGTATGATGTGAAAGAAGGTATTACGGTTTTTGTAAAAGACAATCATGATTTAGAAAACAATTCCGTGGTAACCATTTCACTAACAGATGAAAAAGAGGTTGTTGAGTATCACTTTCAAATATTAAAAGAAGAACAAGAAGAAACAACCAATGTATTTTTAGAAGAAACAAAGGACTCTTACGAAACCAATTTTATGTTTACTTACAAAAATTATATTATTCCTGGTGTATGTATATTGTTGCTATTGTTAGTATTTAAAATTTTATTTCCAAAGCACAAAAAATAAATTCATCTAATATATTATATTAGGTGATTTTTTGTGAAATTTATTGCCCATCGTGGTCTAAGAACCAAAACCATTAAAGAAAATACTTTAGAATCATTTCAGAATGCTATTGCAAACCCAAATATTTCTGGATTTGAATTTGATATACGTTGTACTTTGGATCATCAGTTTGTAGTCAACCACAATGCTTTTATAAAAACAGATTTCATTAAAAGAAAAACATATAAATATTTAAAAAAGAAATATAATCTTCCCTTACTAAGTGAAGTTCTTGCTTTAGATACCAATAAAATTATGCTTGTCGAAATTAAAGATAGTCATCTTCCTTATCGTAGACTGATGAAAATTTTAGACGAATATAAAAATAAAAACATCTATGTAATGAGTTTTCATAATAAAGTAATTGAAAAACTAAAGAAAAAAGAATTTCCTGTAAAACTTGGCATTCTAAATTATATTTTAAATAGTGAAGCGGATTATAATCTTGATTTTATTTGTTTACTGAATAATTTGACAACCCCATATTTAATTAAGGAATATGAACGAAGAAATGTTGAAGTATTTCTTTATGGTGTTTTGGATGAAGAAAATGATTTATGGTATGAAAAGGGAACTTATATTGTAGATGATGTACCAAAGAAGTAAATTTTTTTCATGAATTTACCCATTTCCCAAATAAAAAACATATGATATAATTCTTTTATAGAATAAGGATGTGGGAACATGTTTGAAGAAAATAACGAAAATACAGAACTAGAAAAAACAAAAGAATTAGAAGAACTAAGTGATATCAACAACCAAATTTATGAAGTAAATGAAAATCCTGTAAATACGGAAGAAAAAATAGAAGAAGAAAAACCAGCCGAAGAATTCTTTACGAAACCAACAAAAGTAAAATTAAAAGATAAAATCAAAACTTGGTGGAAAAAAAGAACCAAAAAGCAAAAGATTCTAATCATTTCTTGCACTGTTTTAATGCTTATTTTAATTGTGGTAGGAATTATTTTCTTGGTACGTGCTTTAACAAAGAAACCAGAAGCATCAGCACCGAAAGAAGTCATTGTACAAGAAGAAAATTATCGTTATGAAAATGGAGTATTAATATTTTTAAATAGCAATAAAGAAGAAATAGGAAGATACACTTGTGAAAATCAAAATGAAGAGTTATGCTTTGTTTCCTATTACACAGAAGATGATTTTGATGTGGAAAAGAAAGTTTATGAAAATAATAGTCCACTTTTAACAAGAAGTGCAATTATCGAGGATACTTATGTTTTTATTAATGATAATCCAAGACATGAAGATGAAGCAATCAAACTTTATAATATCAAAGAACAAAAAAGTGATACTACTTATAAAGAAATTAAAAAAGTAGAAAAAAACAAACTGATTGTAAAAAATGAAAACAATCTATATGGTTTAATTGAAATTGCAAATAATGTAATAACAACAAAATTAGATTTTACTTATGAATTTTTAGGATTTACGCCAAATGAAAAAAATGCGCTTGTCTCTATACAAAGTGGCAGGAACTTTATTATCGATGAAACGGGTAAAAATCTAAGTAAAGCCATTAATGGCACTATTAAAAATTTAAACGGAACATATGTCAAAGTAAAATTAGAGGATGGAAAATATGAAGTCTATAATTACAATAATCAAAATGTGTTGAATGAATCTTTTGACTATGTAGAATTATATAGTGATTATGTTGTCTTGATTAATGATACGAAAATGTACTTAAAATTTTATGACAAAAATAAACTCAATGAAGAGGCAATTGAATTATCCAATAAGGATTATGTAAAAACAAGTATTTATGATGAAAATAATACGTTAGTAGAAACAAAAGAATGCTTTAACATTGAAGAAAACAACGAAATTATTACCATAAATGTTGTAAGTGGTACTGATTCTAAAACCGTGATGGTTAATAAAGCAGAAGGAACTTTAAATAAAAATTTACGTAACTTAAATTACTTTGATGGAAAACTATATATTTATAGCAATACAGAAAAAACAAATCTTTTAGGAACGTATACGTGTTCTAATAAAAACAATGTAGGGAGTGGAGTAACTTCTCTTACTAATTGTACACTTGCAACGGACACAGTTTTTGAAGATAACGACTATGAAATTCCTGGTTCTGTTGGAGCAATTCCGGTATTTAACGAAAGATTTATCTTTATTAGTGATAATCCAGATTTAGTAAATGAAAATAATAAAACAGTTGTCTTATATGATTTAAAGAAAAATACCAGTTTAGGAAAATACCGTAATGTTAATACCTATTCTTATACAGGAACAAAAGATATTACTTTCTCAACCGTTACCGATTTACAAGTAGTGGCAGAAAACCAAAGTGGAAATTTTGGAGTCATTAAAATTAACCTAAGTGAAATAAAAGGACACATTGGTTTCAATTATAGTAGCATGGAACGCATAAGAGACTATTATGTAGCTAAAGGGCCTCATGGTTATTTATTAGTTTCCAAAAGTAATGGAGCAGAAAGTTCTAGTGCGATTCAATATAAAATAAGAGATTATAACAAAGATTATGTCAAGGTTAAAAGAGACGATGGAAATTATTACATTTATAAAATTCAAGATATGCAAGGAAAAAGTATTAACGAAAAGGGCTTTCAATATATTGAACTGTATGATGATTTTTTTGCAGGAGTGGATAACAACAATCAATTGGGAGTTTATACTTACGATGATAATGAAGCAAAAAATAATCTTATCATCGGTGGAGAATTAATCCAATTAGATTCAACGAATTACTATGGAAATGGAACACTTGCATTTAAAATAAATGGAATATCTATATTAGTAGACAATAATGCTACTGGAAAATATGTACAACTTCCAATAGAAGATGAGTAAAGGTGATTTTATGCAAAACCGAAAAAGTACACTAATAGTTATCATTGTTTTATTAATTCTTTTTGTACCCCTTGCCATTGTATCTACCATACTTCATTTTCAAAATAAAAATACAGTTGTTGAAAATGCCAATCACGAATTTTTCTATGAAGGAAAACTATACTTCTATAAAAATGAGGAACTCTTAGGTACTTATACTTGCCAAAATACGGACTATTGTGATTATGCAGTATCTAAAAATAATTTTGAATATGATTTATTAGAACATAAAGAAGAAAAAGCCGAAAAGATTACACTAATTAATGATCGCTATGCCTTTATAATCGATACAACAACGGATAAACTAAATGAAGCAGAAATTATTTTATATGATTTAAAAATAAAGAAAGAAATTGGTCGTTATCAAGAAGTAAAAAATTATGGAATAGGTATAGATCATAACAATTATTTAGTCAAAAATAACGAAGGGCTATGGGGAGTTTTACAATTTTATGATGGTGTGAATTTAAAAATTCCTTTTACTTATTCTTATATGGCTTTAAGTGATCAAAAAGATGCTACTTCTAATCTGATTTCTTCTGATATCATTTCTGTATTAAAGGATGGTTCTTGGTATCTGATTGATATTAACAATAACAAACTTACAGAAAATTTTACAGATAAAATCGTGACTTACAATAACGAATATGTTGTTACAAGTAATAATTCTACTATGCATCTTTCTACTTATACGGGAACAGAACGTTTATCTGGAGAGTATCAGTATTTAAAACTCTGTGGAAAATACCTTGCCATAGTGGATCAAAATAATAGTTTTTACTTTTATGATTTAGTAAATAATAAAGAAGTAAGTCTTCGCCATAGTATTAAGGATCCTAATACTTTACGTTTTGATGTTACAAATGAATCAATTAAAGTCTATAGTGGAACAGAAATGATAGAAAACATTGCAATTCAGTAAATTTTAAGATAGAATATGAAAAAAGCAAAGAAACTGAGGAGTACTTAAAAGTATTTTTAAGAGAGTTTATGGTAGGTGCAAATAAACAATATTTTTAGGGAAGGTAGCAGTGGAGCTGAGAGACTGAACTTAAGTAAGTTTCTACGTTAAACCTAGGCGTTAAAAGGAAAATGAAGAGTATACGAAATTTGTATAAAATAAGGTGGTACCGCGGGAATACTCGTCCTTAAATAGAAGGAGGAGTTTTTTATATGTTAGATTATAGTATTGTTTTAAAACAATTTAAAAAGTATGTGGAACGTTTTAATACTAAAGATAAAATGATTGCAATGAAAATAAGTCATAGTTATCATGTCGCCGATTTAGCAGGGAAACTTGGAAAACGTCTAGAACTTAATGAAGAAGAACTGCCACTTGTGAAAATCATTGGATTATTACACGATATAGGAAGATTTGTGCAATATGAAGAATGTGGGAGTTATAATGATGCCACAACAAAAATAGACCACGGAGAAGTAGCTGTCCATTATTTATTTCAGGAAGGACATATACGAGATTTTTCGATTCCTAAAAAGTATGATTCTATAATAGAAAAAGCTATATACAATCATAACAAACTAGAAATAGAAAAAAATTTAACGAAAGAAGAATTATTTTATACGCATTTTACTCGTGATGTTGATAAAATTGATATTTTTAGACAAGACGCAACAGTAGAGAATAAATCCTTTATAGAACCATTAAGTCCAGAGGTTAAGAAAGCATTTTTTGAGCATCACTTGATTGATATAAATAATGTAAAAAATAAAAGTGATGGGATTGCCATAGAACTTGCTTACACGTTTGATATTCATTTTAAAGAATCTTATGAATTATTACAAGATACTGATAATTTAGAACTATATCTATCGGTTATAGAAGTAGATAAAGGTATTGAAGAGGAATTTAATGAATTAAAACAAGAGGTTAGAAAGTTTTTAGAAGAAAGGATTCAAGAATAGTATGATAGAGAAAAAAAGAATATTTTTATTAAATGATGAACAAAAAATATTAGTGTTTCTTAATTTTGGTACTGAAGAGTATATAACTCATATAATTATTCCTAGTGTTGATATGCAAGTTCTAGATATGATTCCTTTAGAAGATATGGAATATATATTTGAAACAAATAAGAGAACAGATAAGTTAGAAGTTATTAATAATCATATAAGGAAAGTGCATTATAATATTCAAAATATTTATTATGCTATTCAATGTGAAGTTACAGAAGAAATGAGAAGTAATATAATGAATTTTTGTACACTGCAAAACTTTGTGCCAGAATTTATGTCGATACAAGAAATGGAAGATGCTCTTCGTTATATAAAAGAAAACTATGAAGATGTTAGAAATCCAAAGAAGTTAATTGAATCTTTGTATGTTTTAAAAAGAAAATTAAATTATGAAGAATATTAAAAAGGAGAAAGATAAAAATGTTAGAAAAAAAATATAATCACTTAAAAGTGGAAGAAAATAAATACGAATATTGGTTGAAAAAAGGATATTTTCATAGTGGGAATCATTTAAAAACTCCATATACCATTGTTATACCCCCTCCAAATGTTACAGGGAAACTTCATTTAGGACACGCTTGGGACACGACTCTACAAGATATTTTAATTCGCTATAAAAGAATGCAAGGGTATGATGCTTTATGGCTTCCTGGAATGGACCATGCGGGAATTGCTACCCAAGCCAAAGTAGATAAAAAACTAAAAGATATGGGAATAGATCCACGTAGTATAAAGCGAGAAGAATGGCTAAAAAAAGCCTGGGAATGGAAAGAAGAGTATGCTCTAAATATTCATAAACAATGGGCAAGACTTGGTCTTTCTCTAGATTATAATAAAGAAAGGTTCACTTTAGATGATGGACTTTCTAAAGCCGTTAGAAAAGTATTTGTAGACTTATACAATAAAGGGCTTATTTACCGTGGAGAGCGCATTATTAATTGGGATCCTGAAGCCAAAACGGCACTTTCAAAAGAAGAAGTCATTATGAAGGATGACAAAGGGGCCTTTTATCACTTAAAATATTTTTTAGAAGGTAGTGATACCAATTATTTGCGTGTTGCTACTACTCGTCCAGAAACTCTTTTTGGAGATACAGCAGTCGCCGTAAACCCAAATGATGAAAGATATAAAAAATACATTGGAAAAAATGTTGTACTTCCCATTTGTAATCGATTAATTCCTGTAGTGGGAGACATCCACGCCGATCCAGATTTTGGAACAGGGGTAGTAAAAATAACCCCTGCACACGATCAAAATGACTTTGAAGTAGGAAATAGACATAACTTAGAAAGAATCATTGTCATCAATCCTGATGGAACAATGAATGAAAAAGCAGGAATTTATGAGGGGATGGATCGATTCCTTTGTAGAGAAAAGTTAGTGAGTGATTTACAAGAAAAAGATTTATTAATCGAAATCGAACCTATTGTTCATAGTGTTGGGCATTCTGAAAGAACAGATGCCGTTATAGAGCCTTACTTATCAAAACAATGGTTTGTCAAAATGCGCCCTTTAGCAGATCGAGTACTAGAAAATCAAAAAAATAAAGACACAAAAGTCAATTTTGTTCCTTCCAGATACGAAAAAATTATGAACCATTGGATGGAAATCACCTATGACTGGTGTATCTCAAGACAACTTTGGTGGGGACATAGAATTCCTGCTTGGTATAAAGGTGATGAAATTTATGTTGGAATGGAGGCCCCAAAAGAAGAAGGTTGGGTTCAAGATCCAGATGTCTTAGATACTTGGTTTAGTAGTGCTTTATGGCCATTTAGTACACTAGGTTGGCCAG
>CAZIDI010000006.1:0-21010 GCA_964537805.1 uncultured Muribaculaceae bacterium
TTGATTTGGTTTTTTATGCATATGTTCTTTTAAACCAACACGTTCTAATACTTTTTTTGCTTTACTGCGACGTTTCTTTTGATGTACTCCGCTAAGTGTCATACCCATTTCAACATTTGCTAAAATGCTAATATGAGAAATTAGATTATAACTTTGAAAAACAAAACCAATACAATTATTACGATAAGCATCCCAAGTTTGATCTTTAAACTTTTTCGTAGAATGGTCATTGATAATTAAATCCCCAGAATCATAACGATCTAACCCTCCTATAATATTTAAAAGGGTTGTTTTTCCACTTCCACTTGGGCCAAGAATTGCTACAAATTCATTTTTGCGAAACTTTAAATTGACTCCTTTTAAGGCTTCCTGGGTAAAATCTCCCGTTGTATAACTTTTTTTTATTTCTTTTAATTCTAACATTTTTTTCTCCTTTTTATTTTCTACTTACATAAATACTTATGTCAATGTCTAACATTATACACCATATTTATTAAGCCTGCAAATTCCTAATTTGGTAAATTGAGGCTCTAATTTACCAAATTTGCTTAGCAAAAATCCGAAAATAGCACCGATTTATTACGCCAATTTAGGAAATTAGAAAATTTTTATTCAATTTTTCCAAAATGTATAATATTTTTGGACATAAAAAAACCTAGAAATAATTTCATATCTAGGTTTAATTTTCTAAATGGCGCCCGATGTAGGACTCGAACCTACGACCTAACGGTTAACAGCCGTGCGCTCTACCGGCTGAGCTAATCGGGCAGCACAATCAAATTATATATTATAATTATATGCATTGTCAACTTTTTTTATACCACTTTTTGGAAAAAAGTGATTATGAATTGATTATTCATTTCCTTTTTTTAATTCCTTTTTCATAGGAACTACAAAAATTTCATAATCCGGATCATTTATTACTTCCAAAATCGCATCTAAATCATAAGCACTATATTTTTCTTTTTGCATATCTTCTGGAATAATTGCAGAAACATCTGTAAATCTTCCATATTCAGCAAGAGTATCTTCATCAAAAAAGTATTCTTCATCAAAATCAACAAAATTCGTAGTAACGGTATCATTTATTAAGTTATAATCATCACGAATAACAAAATTTTTACCATCAAGTGTAACAGGCAAATACATTTTTTGCTCATATTTTCTTACAGCACTTGCATCCTCTTCTTCCACTTTATTCCCCTTTTTATCATAAAAGGTAGTTAATTTTAGCTTAGCATTATTTTTATCAATAAAATAATAATTTCTTTCTTCACTTGGATCAACACTTGGAGTGTCTGTAATTAACCATAAAGCATCTTGTTTATACATAGGTATTTTGTTATTTATAATAGAATCCTCAACTTTATCCACTTTTTTTAAAAATTGATTTATATCAAAAGTAAAACTTTCTTTTTCTTCCTTTGCTTCTACTTGTTCAGGTAGTAATGCACATATACAAAGTGCAAATAATACCGCACTAAATTTATTATTTTTTCTCATAATCATCCCTCTTTTCTATTGTATTTTACTATAATTTTCAAAAAATGCAACTAACATTTACTATTTACCATAGGAAGCACAACGCTAGATAGTTCATTACTAACTTCATTCATAGTATTTCTCGCTTTAGAAAATAATTCTTCATCAACAACCTTGTTTTCAATAAATATGCTTTTGCTAATAAAACTATTTAAAGAATCAAACTCAAGTTGTAAGTCATTAAGTTGGCCTTTTATACTTTTTAAATTGCTTCTCAATCTACGATATTTTCTTTTTCTTATTTCTTGTTCGTCCATAAAAATCATTCCTATTCTATTATGTTCTTAAATTGACCAGCTACTTCTTGAGCAGTTCTTCTATATTTTTCTAAGGTTTTGTCTAATACCAATATATTATCACTTAAATAATGATTAATTACATTACTTTTGCTATATTCTTCGTCACATAATTCTATAAATTTCTCTTTATTATCGGTATCAAATTCTTCATTTATTTCTTTAAAACTATTTAAAACTTTTTCTAAACTTAAATTAACTTCATTTTTAAATACATTTAGTTTTTGCATATTTTTTTCTAGTTCAACTTCTTTAATAAAAATTTCCATACCATCACCTCAAAAACTCTCCTAAATCAGTTTCCTTAATAACTTCAATATCTATTTTAGATAACTTCACTTTGATTTGACTTTCAATATTTTCTATTTTGTGAAATATCGTTTTTAGAATTTCTTTTTCTTGTTCCATATCACTGATTACTTTATTTAATTTTTGTTTTTCTTTTTCTAATAGTCTTCTTTCTGTACTACAAAAACTAGTATCTAATCGATCATAATTATTAATAATATTTCTGATTTTTTCGATAAAATTATTTAACTTATTGATACAAGAGTCTTTATTTTCTAATACATAGAAAACTTTATCTCCAAGTTCACTATATTTACTTACAAAATATTGATAAATTTCTTTTAACGAAGAAAATTCCTCTTGCATAACTTTAAATTTTAGTTGTTCTCTTTTAACATTATCAAAATATTTAAAAGCAATAGGATCTTGCCAATTTAAAGTAACTCCATTTAATTCATTATAATAGTCTAAGTAATCTGCATATAAGCTATTTAAGGAGTTTACTATTAAATTTAACTTAGTTCTCATATTGGCAACATTAACAAACATAACATCATCCCTTTTTCTCCTTAATATAGAAAAAATACGAATTTTCGTATTTTTCTTATATTAAGAAAAAATTTTTTCTTAAAATTAATTCCCAGAAAATGCTTCAGCAACTGCACCCTTAGTGTTACCATATTGGGTAAGCGTATTGTTAATTGCTGTTTTAGATTCATTCGTAATATCTTGTACAACATTATCAATGCGATTTTTAATTTGCTCTAATGAATTTGCTAAATTATCTGCTTGGACATTTCCATAATCTAGAAAACCGCAACTTACTACTGCTTGTTTTGCTTCTGTTAAAGCACTTTTAGCATCTTCTGCTATTTCTGGAAGTTTTGCAACAACAGAATCAGTATTTTCTAAATCAATGCCTCTTACTCCACCAATGTTTTCTAAAATACCGCTTGTATCCATAGTTTTATTAATTGTTGAAAAAGATACTGAAGAATAAGAAGATTCTGTATTAGATGCCCATCTACGTGCGGCGCTATTCATAGAATTTACTACACTTTCAAATGTAACATTAGAACCTTGAATAATTCCATCTATTGCTGGTTTAAAAGCATCATTAAAAAATCCTTGTGCTTGATTACAAGCCCATTTATCAGACATACCTCCTATAAATTGTGTTTGCATATCATCTCCAATAGCTCTTAATAAATGTTCATAAGCAGATTTTACTCTATTAATAGATGCATACACTACATCTGGATCAAATCCAGTTAAACTTGCCATATTTTATTCTCCTCTCTATGATAAATATTTTATCTAAATTTATTATAACAATACCTATACTTTATTGGCAATAGTATTTACAAATTGGTTTACATTAGCGAACTTTTTGCCATTTTATCGTAGTAACTTCTTTAATGGTATTTAAAAAAGCATTTTTAATTCTAAACAAGCATTTTTAAAATCTGTAATAGAGCTATAATGCTTCTTACTATCTAAAGTAGTCGCTCTCTCTATAATTTCATTTGCTAAACTAGGAAATCCAAAAACAAGTAATGGATTTCTTTTTTTGCTTCTAAAAGTTCTTTTCCTTCCAATCCAAAAAAAGCAATAGAATCAGATAAAATTTCATAAAGTAAAACCCCACAAGAATAAATATCAAAAAAGAAAGTAACTTCCTTTTTATAAAGTTGTTCAACGGAGCTATACCTCTTTGTTCCATATACAGCAACCTCTCCAACTTTTTTTGTATTTGCATAATCAATTAAATAGACCTTATTTTCTTTATCAATCATAATATTACTTGGTTTTAAGTCACAATGAACTAAACCTTTTCTATGCAATACTTCTACAATTTCTAATACCCTACAAAAAATCTCTAATTTTTGAACAAGATTTCCCCTAAACTCTTTAAAAGTAATTCCATCAATATAAGCATAAACAATATAACCCGCTTCTAAATTATAACGATAGATTCTTGGAAGAAAATCATATTCTTTCAAAAGAGAATAACATTCTACTTCTCTTTGCAAAAGTTTTATAAAACAATCTTCTTTCTTCCTCACTTGCTTTATAAAATAAGTTTTTTCAAAACTTTCTGCTTGATAGTAAATATAATTTTCACTCTTTATTTTACGAACAATTTTAAACACGACTTACCCCAGGAAAACTATTTTTTTTTATACTAAATTCATTGTATTGAATCACTTTTATAGGAATAGATATTTTAGAAGATAACTCTTCATTTAATTGAGCCATCATCTTAGCAACTTCTACCCTTTGTTTTTCATGATTACTATCCCATTCATCATCACTTAAATTTCCTTCATAAAATTCATCATACCGTAATCCAATCACTAAAGAATTCATAGGTGCCATAAAGTTTGGCACTTCTGGTCCAAAATTTGTAATGCCTATTTCTCCACTTACCTTATTTGTTTCAACAATTAAACGAGGAAAAACAGAAAGAAGAAAATCTTTTGTCTTTTCATCAATACTTAAATCTTCTCTTAACATCTTATTGATCAAAAAACTTCTTTCTTCACTGGTTAATCGTTCTAAATAAAGATTATTACGAACATAAAAATATTTTAAAACAGACATAGATAAATATTGATAAATATCCATTTCACTTTCTAAAACCGTTTGATAATGAAGAGGACTATAGCTTAAATAAGCATCATACCTACTAATCCCTAAAGTTTCACTAACAAAGGAATTTAAAAGAGTCTGTGTATAAGAATATAGATTTAAATAATCATGAAGTGTTTCTTCCTCCATACTTTCTAAAGTAAAAGCACTATTATTTGGAAATCTAGTTTCCAAATTTTCTTTTGTTATCTTTTTAAAACATTTCATCAATGTCCTACCTCCTTTTTTGTATTTAAATCCAAAATTACTGAATTTGATATAGAAAATTTTCCACCATTTTGTAAGTCTACAAAAGGAATTAAATATCTGCTGCCCCACGAGCTCACAATAAAGCCATCATTCGTTACAGATGTAACAAAAACAGCATGAGAAACACCTTCACCCCAAGTACCTGTTGTACAATAAGCTCCTTTTAAGTCTAACGGAATCATTCTTATTTCATTTCCTAAAGAAGTAATCCCCATAGACACTTGATTTGAACCTCCATCCAAAGAACTCTTAACAGAAACTCGTAATGAATCTATTTCCGAATCTTTAAGATATTTTTTATTAATCTTTTTAGTTTTTACACTAAAGCCACCAAAAGAACCATCAAAAACTCTTGTAGATGAAGAATAATCAAGACCTTTAGTGTTTAAATAGGCATTTATTGCATCAACTTTTTTTCCATTCACTGCACTCATAGACACTTGCGAAGAACTATTTAATATTGGACGATCAAATGCATCTCCATAAAATTCATGAAACGAAACAACTTTTCCATCACGAAACAACTTTCCACCATGAGAAACATCATTTTCATATAAATACATATCTAATAATAACTCTTCTGTATTTAAAGATAATTTACCAAAATCATTGGTATAATACATCGGAAAGCCAAAATAGTTTTCAAATAATTCAGATTTTCCATAAAATGTAGCAAAAATTTCATTAGCAACCGCCGCATAAGAACAAGCTCCTGTATTATCCACCCCAGATAAAATAATACTGGCATCCCGCTTAGAATACCCTAAATTCAGTAATTTGTTCTTAAGTTCAAAATACTTTGTATTTCCTAATTTGCTTATAATATTTGCCACAGGAATATTACGAACATTTCTCCCAGAAAGATAACTACCTTCTGCTAACTGGTAATTAAAAAGAGTACTAAGTGCACCTTGATCGGTACCATAAGAATTACCATAGGCAGAAAAAAAGGAATCTAAACGATCAGAAATAATCTGATTTTCACTTTGATAATTAATAGAACCATCTGCATTAAATATAGAACCTTTATATATTTCACTAAGAGGGGGAATTTTTTCTGTAGGTGCATTTTCATCAATGATAGTATCAATAATCTTTTCAGTAGGCTCATATTTAGGCATTTTTTCCGTGATTTCCAAATTGGTATTATCCACATCTAATACCTCAATAGGTTTTACTTTTTCCGTAATTTGCTCATTCTCTATTTTTTCAGTGATATCTATATTAAATATTGTTTCATTATGATTCTCTTTTTCTATATTCTCAACTTCTAACGCCTCTATAGTTTCATTATTTTGATTATTACTTAAATTTATATCAGCATTATTTTCATTTTTAATGGGTACATCGCTTATTCTTTTTTCTGCTTCTATTAAAGTTGTCCTTAATGCATTAATATTCCCCTCTGGTAAATCTAAGCCAGTTAAAGCAGGCCAGAACTCTGGATTTAGACCAGTATTGTTTGATACTTTTGCTACTTGATTATAAAAGTTTTTTAATGCTTCATATTGTGATTTACTAATTTTATCAGGAACCCAAACAATACTAGAATCATCACTAACTAACTGTACTACAATATTCCCATCATTTAAGACTTTATTTTGCCATATATCTTCGGCACGATTTTCTATATCAAATTGCGAATCATTATAAATAACTTTGTATATTTCCTCTACTGTTTGAGCATGCTGCCCAGTGCCTGCATAACAAGTTGTCATAATAGATTGTTCAGGAGTAATAAGTAAGATACCACCATCATTATCCATTTTACCAGTATAAAAATTTTCCAAATTAAACTTTTCAATTTCGCTTTTTAATCTATTTTGGCTATCATTACGATAACTAATTTCATCTTCAACATTCAATATTTCTATATTCTCATTCCTATTTTGATTATTTGCAATATGATTATTAATTCCATTAATTGCTAAAGAGGGAGTATTCATAATTCCACCAGTAATAGCACCATATATTGCACTTTTCTCTGCATTTTTAGATACTTCTTCTAAATCAAAATCTTCTTTAAATAATCCACTTCTAACGAAAGCATCTAAGTATTCTTGTGTTCCTTCTTCAATTCCTTCTCGTGCCATTGCTTGAGCAAACGTTTTAAGTCCAGTGACAGATACATCACTAAGTCCTGGAATAGCGCCTAAATATTTTTCTAAGGTAGCTTCAGAAACGCCATTAATAACTCCATAAACAGCTGCTTTTTCTGTACTATAGCCTTCTGCTAAAGCACCATGATAACTATTTCCTCCAGCACTTACTCCCATAGAAACCGTACCAGCTGTTGGAGTAAGAAGCATACTAAGAGCAATACTTGGTAGCATATTTCCTATACTTTCACTAATCTCAAAATTATTATCTAAAAATCCATTATAATTTTTATTGGTTTGTAACTCTTGTAAAATATACATTGTTTCATAATCATTTATTGTGTAAACATCAGAATTCGTAAACCAAGAAGTAATTCCTTGTGAAAAAGTTTCTATTCCTGTAATAAGTCCTTTTCCCGTAGTCTTTAAATGATTATTTAGAGTATCTACTGCATTTTCTTCATCTTTTAAACTATCTAAAAATTTTTGAGCATTTTCAAAACCACATATTTGATTTACTGTTGATTCCATTTTAGACAAATATTCATTAGCACTATCTATTCCTTCTTTTTCATAAATATAATTGTACATTTTCGTTAAATCAGGATTTATTTCTCCAGCTTTTATTAAATTAGTCAATTTTTCATCATTTTCATCTTCTAAAGTATAAGAAAGTGCCCCAGACGCTCTTACCTTTTCTAAAGGACTTGCCTCTACAAACGCTTGAGTTCCTATTTTTACCATTTCATAAGAATAATTTTGATAATCCTCTTCCTCTAGTAAAAAACGATAACGAATAGTATTCATATCTTCTTCGGTTAATTGAATAGCACTTAATAAAACACTTTGATCACTTTTCAAAGTATTTAAATATTTTTTATATTCTTCATACGTTTTATAACCTGTTAATGCTTCTATTTTTTTGTCTAAATAATCTGTTTGGTATTGTTTTATATTTTGGTTAATTTCTAATACAGAAGAATCTTTTTCTTGACAAATTTTTAAAAGTTCCTCGTAATCCATACTTGCAAGATCACTAGATGTAATCCCAAGTTCAGCAAGTTTTGCATCACTACAAAAAGTAAAGTAATTCGTAACAATTTCAAAAATTCTGCTTTCACAATCTTGCTTATAGATATCATAATTATTTTTTGTTTCGTTAATATCTGTTATATTGGTTTCTAACTCTTTCATTTCTTTCTCAATAGAAATAAGCATTTGATTATATTCATCTAACTCTTTTTGCTTTTGCTGATTATAATTTACTACTTTTAGATCAAGCTGACTAAAATCTGATTTATAAATGGTTTGTAAATCAGTTTGAGTATTTAATGGATTAACATATAAATTTTCTACTTGTACATTTGTTTCGATTGTCTTATTAATCTGGTTTACTTTTTCGTAATACTCATTACTTATAGGGGCATTTATGGAAATAGAGGAACTTGATAAAGAAGTATTCAAAGAACTTTTTATTTTCGGAATCTCACTCATAATATTCCTCCTATTTTCGAAATAAGAAGAATTTCAGAGCCATTTCTGATATCCGTGTTGATTACTTGTTCATTATTATCATAAATACGATTCGTATCCTTATTTATTAATAAATAAGTGATATTCTCATTTATGGGAACATTAGACAAATCTCCAATAGATTTCAAAAGCAATTTTTCTATTTTCCATATCAATTCATTAACAGGAATAAATACATCAAAATCATCATCTAACTCAGGAACAATAATATGAATTAAAACTTTATTTTTCATTTTCTTTCCCCTCACTACTTACAAAATCGATCCATTTACAAAGCGTACCTATATTTTCACTAATGTAATACCCCATATCATTCTTATAATCCGCCATCATTTCTTTGGTAATAGAAGAAACACGTAAAACGTTCTGGTCTGCTATACCTCTTCCTATCCAAATACCTTCACTTATACTAAAAATACTGGTAAACCAAGACTCAAAAGTATACGATTTTAACTTACTAGCATCATCTACTATAATAATAGAAAATTTTTCATACGCCTTGATACTTTTTAGTAATTCTTGCCACTTTGTTTGCTCTTCTAATTTTTCATACATTTTGCTAAAACTATAAATCAAAATAATTCCTTGACTTTCACTTTTCATGTCTTTTAATTTTTGAATATAGTCTTTTATTTGGTTGATAACAGCATCAAACTCAGTTGTATAATAATTAGGATATTGCATTTTATTCAAAGCTAGTTTTCCATTTGCATCTATAACGATTAAGTTTGTACTCGGAATAAAATGAAATAAATAAAGTAAACTTCTGACAAAAGTCTCCGTATTGGCAAGTTTATTAGAGGTTACAATGTATCCTAAATTGAATAGGAAATCAACACTCACTACCTCTAATTCTTTTTTACTAATGCCAATAGGAACTTGATGAATTCCTTTAAATTCTTCTTGAATATCATTAACATGAACAATTTCTGGAAGAACTGGTATTTTTTTAGCTTTCTTTTTATTGACTTTATTTCTTTCTTCAATAAATTTAGGTAAAAATTCGTTTGTTTCTACGTCAGTAGGGCAAATACTGCAAACTTGAAATTCATGTAATCCATCATTATTTAATACCCCTCTACCTTTTATATCTCTTGGAGAAATTCTTGCTCGAACGTTAAAAATAGAAATGTAATCACTACTATCTTTTAATTTAAATGCATATATATTTTTACAACTTTGACTAATTTTACTTGGAATAGAATTAATAGTCGCACAAGTAAATAGAAAGACAATTCCATAACGTTCTGAATCTCTTACAAGCTCAGGGAGTTCATCGTATACATCCGGGTAATTTTCATACAAAGAATCATAATTATTCACTATGACTACTTTTAATGGTAATTTTTCTTCTTTTGCTCTTATATAATTTTCGTAATCACCCCCAAAATCTGCAAATAATTTTTTACGTTTTTGTAAATCTTCTTTGATTAATTTAAGTAAATTATAAAATTTTTCTTCTTCTCCAGCAAAAACAATTCCTCCGACATGAAGTAAGGATTTATATTTTCTTAAAGATTCTGAACCATAATCAATAATATAATAATTAACTTCTTCTGCCGTATGATTTTTGGTAGAAGAATACATAATGATATTTAAAAGCATTTCTCTTTCACTACCATCATTTCCATATATGATGGTATTTCCATCTTTTAAAATAGAATAAAGTACTACTCCTTGTTCTTGACGCTCAGGAGCATCATATTCCCCTAAAACAGCAGAGACTTGATAAGGATTTGCTAACACATTATATTTTTTAGCAACTTCATCCTCCAAAATAACTTCTGGGATATTTGGCAGCCACAAGCGTCTTGCTTTTTTCTGCGTTTCTTGAGAAACAGAAATAATTTCTTTCATAATCGCAGCAATTTGTTCCCCTTCTGCTGCAATTTTCATATTATTAGATGCTTGAATACTTTTAATAACTCTTCCACAAGAATTAATGTAATTTACACTCTTATCTACTTGTTTCATAATCTTATCGGATGGGTAGTACTTTGCCCCACACCAAGCGGATTGACCTAAAGCAAAATATTCATCATATCCTACTTGTAAATAAAATCTTCCTGTTTGTCTTATACTGGCTGCTTCTGGTCGTTTTAACATTTCCTTACTATCTGATTCATCTTGTACTTTTAAACAAACTCGAAATTTAGTATTTGACCAAATCTGATCATTCACAACTCCACTCGGTTTTTGAGTAGCCAGTATTAAATGAACTCCTAAACTTCGTCCAATACGAGCAACACTAATTAAATTGTCCATAAAATCCGGTTGTTGGGCTTTTAATTCTGCAAATTCATCACATATAATAAACAAATGAGGAATAGGTTCTTTTAACTTCCCTTCTTTGTAAAAAGTTTGATATTTATATATGTCAATTGTACTTTCTCCAAGTAAATCACGTGCTTCATTAAATAACTTCTGGCGATATTTAATTTCACTATCAATACTTACTAAGGTACGATCCATTTCCGCTTTATCAAGGTTGGTAATCGTTCCTGCTAAATGAGGGAGAATAATATTGCTAACCTTGTTTTCAAATGCAAATGCAAGACCTCCTCCTTTATAATCGATTAAAATAAAGGATACATCATCTGGACTATAGTTAATAGCCATAGACAAAATATACGTAATAATAAATTCAGATTTTCCACTACCCGTCATTCCTGCAATCAATCCATGAGGTCCATGAAATTTCTCATGTAAATCTAAATACATCACATCTCCACGTTCATCTACACCAATTTCAGCACGTAAAGAACTAGTAGAATCATTAGTATTCCAACGATTTAAAATATTGAGTTGAGAAACTTTTCCAACACGTTCCATTTCTAAAAAAGAAATTGCATTAGGTAATTCTTTAAAACCATCTTCAAACTCAATCGGAATATTAGAAAGCGCTTTAGAAATTTCCAACATTGGGATATTATAATGGATTTCCTCATTAAAAATCATTTGTACTTGTTCATTATAAGCATTTTTAAGTACTTTAGAAGAGCCTCCATCTAAAGAAATAAAATTATTACACTTACTTGGAAGACGTCCCATTCTATTTTCTATAATTACAATACTAAAGCCTAAATCTTCCTCTTCTTCTGTTAATTTTTTCATCACATCATTTTGATAAATAGAATCCCATCCATCAATTACAATAAGGTAATGTGGTTTATAAGGAGTTTCATCTGATTTTCCTGTTTCTTTACGAATATGAAAAATTACATTTAGATAATTCGATAATTCTTTAGACGTTTCTTTATTAGTAGATAAAAAACGAAAATCACGTTCATTTGAAAAATTATGATTTAAAAATCTCAGAAATTTCCAATCTTTTTCCCTTTTTTCATTGGTATACAAAACAATTTTTAAATCTTCATAACTATAAAATGTAATGAATTGTAATAATAAATTTTGTGTAAAATAAGTGCTTTTGGAAAGAACTCCCATAATGGCTGTAATTTTATTTTCATAAAATGAATAGCCTAATGGGACATTATCGATATAGCGAAAATCTTGTACCAAAGCATCAGCTTTATCTTTTAAATCATTTTCTTCAATAGTAAAACCTTCCTCAGGATAATTAATGGTAACATCTAAAAATTCTCTTCCTATCCCTAAGCGAACAACCAAAAAGTCACTTTGATCATTTCTTTTGTCCCAAAAATTAATATTTTTATTTTGAATAATTTGTAAACAATCTTCCAAAGGAATCAGATTTTCATAAAGAATAATCTTTTGCTGTTCTCTTTCTTTTTCAAGTTCTCTTTTTTTGTCACTTAAATACTTAGTATATTTTATCGTAATTTCCTCTTTAATTTTCTTTTTCTGGCGACGATTGTACCATTGTGTGACCAAAGGCCATACTAACATAGAAACTAACATCGCCCCGCTTGTAACAAGTTGTGGCCAAGAACTTTGATAAGTTGTTTCGCCATTTTGAATGCGCATTAAAGTATTCATAAGCATTGTTAAAGACATAAGTCCCATAGTGAGCATAGGGCCTATGACTAAAATAAGGGGTAATTCTTGGCTGTTTCCATTTTTAGGGGGAGCGCTTAATTGTATTTCCTTAGTTGTAATGACTCTACGAAGACGAGGGGATTTGGAGTAATAATCATTTTCTTTATACAAATCGATATCTTTAATTTCTTTGTTTTCAGGAGTATTTAACTTTGGAAATGCAAAATTTTTAATAGCATCTTTTTCAGTAATAGAAATATTATTTAACGAACCTACTAAAAATATATTACGTAAAAAAATAATATGAAGTCCATAAACTTCTAATTCATCCCCATACTTTAACTGCATAAAATTTTGTTCCATAATATGCTTATTTATATAAACATAAACATTACCAGTTTTTTGTAAAGTCAATTGATTATTTTTATATTCAATTTTTAATGTTAATCCATTTATGTATGAACAAACATATTGAATATGATTAGAGGTTGTATTTCCTATGGTAAAACAAGAATTATCTACATAAGAATAAGCATTTAATCCTTTAAAGCCAAGAGCACTTACATAAATTAGATACTTTGTTTTTTCTTTTTCTAAATAATAAAAATGATTTTCTACTAAAACGACTTGTTCTACATACTGATTATTCACAATTATTTTAGTATCCTCTGTTTGATAAAGAACCCACTCATTGCCTCTTGCTTCGATATTAATTAACTTGCTATCTACATTTTCATAAGCATCAAATGAAAAATTACCAGAAACGAAGTAAGGCAATTTAAAATTAAAAAGTTCTGTAGATAAAAATAGTGTAACCTTCATAGTATCACCCTTAGTATAAACAAATTATAACAAAATTTTGCCAGATTAACAATTTATATTAAAAAAATGTTATACTATAAAAGAAAGGGAGGATTGAAATGGCAGAGATACCAAAAGTAAATACAAATATAGAATCTATAAAATTAAGTACAGAAACTATTTCTTCTACCAATGATTTACCTACATCCATTCCAAATATTAAAACGCAAAACAATATTGTAGAAGAAGTTAACCTTAATCCAAAAACACTAGATTTTTCAAAAATTGCCACAAATGCAAATGATGCTTTAAATGGTAATTTTATTGAGGAAAGTAAAATAAAGAAAGATTATTGGAATCTAAACGAATTAACATTTAAAGAGAATGAAAAAGGCTGTATTACCATTTACAAAGGAGATACAATACTAGGTTTCACAACATTACAGAACAATCCAATTGCTAGTGGAGATTCTCAAATTTCTGCAAATGAAAAACCAGTAGAACCAATTTCTAATGAAAAAGAAGAAATTGAAGTTTTAGAAGATTCAACTTTAAATAGTAATTTGAATACGGAATCTTCTAGAAATTTTGAAGGAATACCTTTATCATATAATGAAATTTATAATGTTTCAGATAATCCTCTTACGCGTTCTAAAGGAGTTGTAAATTTTAACAATCATAAAGAAACTTATTATTCTCAAAAAGTATTACCAGGTGGAGGATTAGATATCCCTGGTAGACACGTTGCTATGGATGGAACAGTACGAGATGAATTAGGGTTTATTTGTATTTCTGCAAGCCCAGATTATTTACCAAAAGGTACAACAATAATGACTTCTCTTGGCCCTGCCAAAGTTTATGACCAAGGTCAAATGGATATAGAAACCATAGATATTTACGTAGATTGGTAATAGTCAAACATAGATACACTTTTTATTAAAAAAACATAGTATATCAAAGGTGAAATACTATGTTTTTAATTTTAAACTCTATTGTAGCAAGCCTAGATGGCTTAATTATTGGAATTGGGCTTCGTTTATCTCATATTAAATTAACAAAATCCAACATGTTTACTATTTTCATCGGCAATTTTTTTGTCTACCTTTTTTTTCCATCTCTTTATTATTATTTTAAATTTACTTTTATGACAAAAACGATTACGACGATTCTTTTTTTAATTCTTGCTATTCATTCTTGGTGCAATCAAGAAACATATACTATTATAAAACCAACTCTAGGGTTTTTAAATTGTATCTTAGTAACACTTGCTCACTCTCTAGATGGAACCATCATTTCTTTAAGTTTTGTCTACCAATATAAAATACTACCTATTTGTTGTCTATTTAGTATTATGTCATTAGGAATTTTATTAGTTGGTTATTACTTTTCTTCTATTTTTAAAAATACAAAAAAAGAAAATCATATGAGTGCTTTTCTTTTTTTACTTCTTGCCCTAATCAATCATTTCCTTTAATATCCTGCTCATATTGATTTAAAACATTTAACAATTCCTCACTCGTTTTACAAGAACAAACGAGTGCTTTCATTTCTTTGTTTTTGGGCATTCCTTTTAAATAATATAAAAGGTTTGTTCGTATCTCAAGTAAAGCAACGTGTTCATTTTTATCATTTTTTAAAAGGGTGTAATGTCTTTTCATCATCGCTATTTTTTCTTCATTTGTAGGAGAATCTATTATTTTTCCTTCTTCTACATATAAAACACACTCGCGAATTAACCAGGGATTTCCTAAAATACCTCGGCCGATCATTATAGCATCACATCCTGTTTCATCTAGCATTTTTTTGGCAAGTAAAGGACTGGTAACATCACCATTTCCAATCACTGGAATCGATACACTTTCTTTTACTTGTTTAATGATATTCCAATCTGCTTTTCCAGAATACCCTTGACTTCTAGTTCTTGCGTGAATTGTAATAGCGCTTGCTCCAGCACTTTCAATAATTTTAGCAACTTCTATTGCATTTATGCTTTCTTCATCCCAGCCACTACGTATTTTAACCGTTACAGGTACAGATACGGCCTTAACAACTGCAGAAACGATTTCCTTAATTTTTTGAGGATTTTTTAAAAGAGCACTTCCTGCTTGACTTTTTAAAGCAACCTTTGGAACTGGACAACCCATATTAATATCGATAATATCAGGATGCATCACTTCTTCTACTTTCTTGGCTGCCGTCACAAAACTTTCAACATCACTTCCAAAAATTTGTTGGGCAATAGGGCGTTCCATATCCTCCATTTTAAGCATTGCAAGTGTTTTTTCACTATCATAAACAAGCGCTTTATCACTGACCATTTCCGCAAAAATGAGCCCTGCACCCATTTCTTTAATAATTTTACGAAAACTTGTATTGGAAAAGCCAGCCATAGGAGCCATTACAATTCTATTTTTGATTTCTACATTTCCTATTTTCCATACCATTTTGCTTCACCCTACAAAAGTTATAACTCTTTTATTTCATCAATAGTTAATCCGGTTGCTTCGCTAATCTGTTCTTGTGATATTCCGCTCATCTTAAGCATTGCTTTTGCTATACTTATCTTTTCCTTTTTTGCTCCAAGTTTTTCGCCCATTTGAGTTCCTTTCATTTCTTCATCTATTTGCCTTTGCAGTTCTTCTTCACTACAATAGAAAACTTCATCAAATTGTTTTACAAAACCTTCCAAATTTTTCTTTACCATATGAACCTCTTTATCTCCTTTATAGATTTTGCTTAGAATAGTTTCATCCTCTATCACAAATAGAGCCAAATCTTTTAATAAACCATCATTAATAGTATTATAATCAACTTTTTTAAAATAAAAAAGATTTATATCGTAAATTTTAATTAAATTTGTGTATTCCATATGATATTTTGTTTCCATTAAAGTCGTTTCATAGATAAATTCTCCTAAACCATAAGCACTATCACGAGCATTAATATTAATAATTGTAATTGGTTTAAGCATTTTATATTTTTCTGAATTTGCAAGTTGCCTTAAGGTTAATTGATAAGCATAAGTAATACTTTTTGTTTTTATTGTGTAACTTCTACTATAATTAATTTCGATTCCAAAATAAATATTTCCATCAAAGAAAGGCAAATCTCCTATTGAATTGATGATATTGGCATTACTTACAAATTCAGGATGAACCGGTATTAAATTATCTTTTAAATATTCATAAGGAATAGAAGTTGTATGTGCTATAATTCTGGCAATATAATTACGAATATCTTGATTTTCATAAGATAAAACTTTTTTAATGACTTTATCATTTAAAAATTTAAGTTCCATCTTAAACACCTCCTACTCTTATATATACACCGTAAATTAGCGATTTCCTTTTTTTTGGAGGTATTTTTTTTCATTTTTTATTAACAATTTAATAAATTACCTATATTTTCAAAAAAATATTGTATAATATACGGGTATTACAAATGGATGTGATTAAATAACATTACCTTTTAATGAAAAAATAATAAATGACGAAACAATTAATTGTGAAAATTTCAAATATCCAAATTTTTTAGGTTTTTTAAATACTTATGGTACGCCAATAAGCTTTAGAGATAAGTTTGGATATACTGGGCATGGGGAGGGGCTGTCTGTTCAAGAAAGATTTAGAGTATATTATATTTTAAGAATTAAAGATTCTAAATTAATTAGCAATTTAGAAGAATATAGGATATCAATGTTCTGAAAAAGAAAGATATATAAATTATTTAGAACAATTAAGAGATTCTTTAAACGAATACCCCTTTTCTCTTAAAAGGAAAATGGAACAAGATATTTATGATTTTTTAATTAATTGTTACAGCGCAGATACATTCTTTGATGGTGTTGGAAATGCTGCAACTTGTAAATGTGAACAAGAATTTTGGTTAACGGAATATAAAAATAAAAATTTATATAACATAGAGATAATGACTTTAATATCGAATATCAGCGTTATAAGGACAAAATCCATGTAGAGGCATTTAAAAATGTTTTGATTCAATGTCTAGGATATCATTCAGTAGAAAGAGTACCTATAACTATAGCAACTTCTTCCTTTACTATATACGAAACCTTTTATAATTATTTACTACAAGATTACACTATTTTTCAAATGCCTAAAATGCTTTTTGACCAAAAAGAGAAAAAATATATTCAGCAAAACCCTAATGAATTCTTTCTGCAAGATAGTGAATTAAGATTAAAAGATGAAATAGAAGCTATCAAAAAACTGGTTCCATTAGAAAAAAGGACAAAATATTATCGATAACATGCTTCCAAAATACGTTTAATAATTAAAAAATGAATTATATTAACACTTCCACCTCATCATCTTGATTTAATCCAGCAGCATTGGCATCATCTGTATCAATATGGAATGCTAGAACTCCATTTTCACTTACTTTTATGTGAGTATCTAAAATACAAGATTTATCCCCCATTACTTGTACTTGCACTAAATCTCCATCTTTTACTCCCCAATTTATTGCATCTTTAGGATTCATATGAATATGACGTTCTGCTATTATGCAAACTTGATCTAAAATTATTTCACCTAAATCTCCTACAATTGTTATTGTTTCACTACTCGTTAAATCTCCACTCTTACGAACAGGCGGATTTAAACCTAACTTTCTTGCATCACTTCTAGAAATTTCTACTTGGTTATAACTTCTACAAGGTCCGATAATACGAACACTATCTAGACTTCCTTTTTCCGTTTTTAAGGTTACTATTTGATTAGAAGCAAAATCTCCAATTTGCGATAAATCGTATTTTTTAGTTAAAGGAGTTGCAAATAGTTTGTTGTATACTTCTTCTGTCAAATGTACATGACGATTACTAATTCCCACTTTTACTATTTTTTTCATAAACTTCACCTTCATAATCCCATAAACTTAGTTTGCCATTAATTGCTATCGGCTCTACTTCTACTATATTTTCTAGTTGAAAACCATAACCATTCCATTCTGTATATTTAATAATACTACCATACACTATTGGATTTTTTTCTTTTAGCATTTTTCTAACCATATTATCAACATAGACACAATCAACTAAGTTTGCTTTAGCTATGATGCATCCAGTTGGGTAATCCAAATTTAAATATTTAAAATAATCCATTGCTTTTTTATCTATTCCTTTTCCTGCGTGAATCAAGATTTCTCCTCTGTATTTCGTTTTCCAAGTACGAAACTCATATTCTTTATAGCCTTTGGCAATTAAAGTAGCAAAAGGTTGTTTCATTGTAATTACTTTCATTTTTCCACCTAATTAGTATTTTATCATAAAAATCTGCCATATTAAATAAAGAAGGAGGATACTATGAAAAATCAAAATTGTGGAGATTGTAAAGATTCTAAACAAGGTCGTGCCTATATCGATAAAGAAACTGGTTTACTTTGTGTAGAAATTGTGGAAAAGTATGAAAAACCGAAAGGGAAAAAAACGTTAGTTCCTTATGTCTGTACCACTTGTGGAACAGTCAATTGGAAATGTATTGATCCTGATGAAAAAGAATCATAGAGATTTAAAAGTCTCTTTTTTTATATCATCTTCTACTATTATTAAATAACTATATATTGAAAACATATTGAAATATTATTTTTATGTAATTGACTTTATAGTAAAAAAATGATATTTTTATAATAGAAAGTAGGTTGATTTTCATTGGCAAAGATTAATGAAGCAATTAATATGAGTTTTAGAGTTGACAAAGAATTAAAAAAGCAAGCCGATACTTTATTTAGAGAACTTGGTTTAAATACAAGCGTTGCTCTTAATATGTTTTTAGCACAATGTGTGAGAAATCAAGCACTTCCCTTTACCCCAAGCAGAACGGATAAAAACAAAACAGCAGAAATTCCAAACGAAGAACTAAAAGAAACAAAAGCAGATGGTTATTATGACTTTGAAAATATACTATAACAAATAGTATTTTTTTATTGGCATAAAAAAGGACTAATGTTCAAATATACAACCACCAGTCCAAATTCTTTCATCTTTTTCATTAAATAGATTACAATCTTTACATACTCTTTTGCCCTCTTCTTCAATACATTCATTACACGTTGCTTGTCTACAAGGACTATCTATTTTACATAAAGGTTTTGCTTTTGAAAATACAAAATACAAAATGAGACTGAATCCAAGTAAAAAAAGAAATAAACAAAGCAAAAATTTTTTTAAACTAATTTCTTTATTCATACCTAACACCTTGCAAAAAGTAGTAGCATCAATTCTACTACAAATAAAATACTTAAAATACTAACGAGTAGTGCTTGCCATACTTTTATCTTCATTACAATATCCTTCTAAATCCAACACATTTGTCTTCATCATACACAAATTCAATTAAATCCATTCCGTGAAAAGTTCCATCAAAAATCACTTCATCGTGATAATCGAGTATAAGTCGATCATATAAATTATATCCCTTATTACAGAACTTAGCAATTAAACTCATAAGAGCAATATTATGAGTAATGATTAAAATGTTCTTTTCAGGTCCAATTAATACATCCAGTAAAAAATCTTCCATTCTTTTTTGCACATCATTTATGGATTCTCCCTCTGCTAATTTAAAATCAAAATCGTGTTCTTGCATTCCCTTTAAAAAACGAAATTCATTTGTACCAAGATCCCCAACAACTCGTTCATTCAGTCTTTTGTCTATGACTAAATCGACTCTTTTTTCTTCTGCCATATACTTTCCCGTATTCATAGCACCATAATACTCTGAAGTATACACAACTTCAATCGATTTTAGTACTTTCATCTTTGTAAGAGAAACTGCATTTTCTTCGCCTTTTTTACTAAGCATTGTTTGAATCCTAGCCTCTTTAAAAGTCATTTCCTTTGGATAGATAACGTTTGCTTTACTTAATAAATTGTTACTTACAAAATATAAATGTTTCATTTAGAAAATCCTTCCTAAAATGCCATAAGAAAAAATTAACATAATCACTCCCGCAAGGACTACCCCTAAAATAGCTGCAAGTAATGATTTTTTCTTATCCATATCCAGTAGAGCAGCAATTAAGCATCCCATCCAAGCCCCTGTACCTGGTATAGGAATCCCTACAAACAAAAATAGTCCCCAATATTTTAAATTTTCAATTTTTTCTTGTTTTGAATGGGCTTTTTCTTCACACCATAACACTACTTTTCCTAAATAGCGCCATTTTCGCATCTTACGAAAAATAGGATTAATTAGCCAAAGAATAAAAGGAATTGGAATAATATTGCCAATAAAGCACAAGAAAAAACTTTGCCACATAGGAAGATCAAATAAACTCGCTGCGATAAGTCCTCCTCGAAGTTCTAAAATAGGAATCATACTAATGATAAAAATGACAATATATTTACCAAACAAACTTCCTACAATTCCACTAAATAAACCTACTATAGAATTTGCTAACTTTTGTGTCATTTGCTTCACCTCTTAAATCTTAATCCCAAGCCCCTCTAATTATTACCATTTTATCACAAAATTCTTAAACTTACTATCCCACTTTAGCCATAAAAAATATCATAATTTTAACTTTTTCATCTCTAAAAAAAGGAAATCGCCAATTTACGGTGTATATATA